>JBKHCQ010000310.1:0-4521 GCA_046541755.1 Anaerolineales bacterium
GCCGGGACTATAGCCCAGGGATGGTGGCGTCGTTTGCCCCATCACGGGTGGAAACCGACCGCAGAACACCCCCATCAGCGCCCGTAGAAAAACAACAATCCCGCTCGCCGGGACTATAGCCCAGGGATGGTGGCGTCGTTTGCCCCATCACGGGCGCCCCAACCCAAAAAGACCTGACAGGTTTTGAAAACCTGTCAGGTCTTTCACTCCGCAGAACTCCACGGGCCTTCAGTCGGCTTGCAGCCGACTTCAGCTTTCAGACGGGTAGTTCACTGCCCGGCCCCCCTTGCTTCTCCCTCGCTTCTCCCTTGTTGCAACGGTGTTGCTCACTTCACCCCTGGACTGAAAATCGATATCGATAGTCCCTTGCAGGTGATGCCAACATCCGTTGTTTGAGTTCCTGGGCATCGCCCCATTCAACCTGCGCAGGCAGGTTTTGTAACCGTGGCCCGCGACTTCCCTCGGCCATTGGGCCTTCCGACGGCCATGGGGCCTTACGGCCACAGGGGGGCCAAGGCAGTCGCCGGGTTTTGTGTAGAACTTTTGTTCTTGACATAATCCAAAAATAGTTGTATCATTGAGTGGAGCCGCTCCCTAGGTCTACAACCGTTGGGAGCGGCTTTTGTATGCCTGGGGAGTGGCGCACCACTACTACACTACGGAGGCAAACCGGTGTACGAATACCAGGAGCTAACCACGCCACGTATCAGCGCGCAACCGGAACGTTGCGCACACAAAACGGCAATCGGTTGGGATGATGCCGTAAATCGGGTAGTTGTGGATCACGCAACAAGCCCCAAGCTTGGCGTGCGCACCCGACATCCCGAATCCAGTGTTGTGCCGTCTCCCAAAAACATGCTACAATGAAATCGTTCGTCATCGGAGGTCTCCTTTCCGGCTGCGAACGGCTTGGGCAAGCTCATTCTAGCCTGAAAGAGGCCTCCTGACGAACCTTCCCTTGGCACAAACCAACTACAGAACCAGGTATAAGTCGGTTCCGATTTGACCTTAGTGTCAGAAAGTTGGTTCCGACTTAGTTACGACTGAGGAATTGAAACTAAATCCGGAGACTGATATGAGCCGTGTAGGCAAAATCGCTTTGATCATACTGTCGCTTTTGATGTTGCCGATCTCCCTCGCGCGCGCCGCGCCGCTCCCCCCGCTGCCCGCCGTCACCGAGGCCGAGGGACGCCTGGGCACGTGTTTCTCCTATTATCTCGATGATGAAGGCCACAATCGCGCGCCGCAGGCTTACGCCGCCGGCTCCCGGGGCGACCGTTTCGATTTCCGGTGGGATGTGATTGAATCCCAACCCGGCGAATTTAACTTTGCCGGACATCATAACGTCGTCGCTATCGACCGCGCCAACGAGCTGGATACCGTCGGTATCCTGTGGGCCACACCCGATTGGGCCGCGTGCAGCCCGGTCGCCCGCTGGCGCGCCTTAGCCGCGCCGCAGCCGCCCGGCAATCCCCATGGACGCGACCGCGCGCCCGATCCCGGCTCCCGCATCCCTTGCAACCTAAATCTAACTTGGGATGATCCCCAAAACTATTGGGGCCAGTACGTCTACCGCGTGGTCTCCGAGTTCAAGGACACGGTACATATCTGGGAGCTGTGGAATGAGCCGGATCGCCCCGATTTTTGGGCCGGCGACGAAGCGCAGTACGCCCAACTCCTCAAGGTCGGCTATCAGGCCGTCAAGGCCGCCAATCCCGACGCGACGGTACTCTTCGGCGGCACGGCCTACTGGGGCAACGAGGGCTTCCACAAGGTCGTGTTGGATCATCTGCTGGCGACCGATCCCGCCGCGCTGGCGCACAACGGCTACTTCGATGTGATGTCCCTCCATCTATATAGCAACGCCTACCATAATCACGAACTGGCGGCCAAAGTGAAGCGCGAGGTCGATGAGCGCGTCGGCCCGCATCCCCTGTGGCTGACCGAGACCGGCGTCCCCATCTGGGATGAGAAGGCCGGCGATCCCGCCCACCACGAGGCCACCGCCGAGGAGGCCGCCGCCTATGTCATCCAGGCCTTCGCCGGCGCGCGGGCCGCTGACGTGGAGCGCTTTTTCTTCTTCCGCCTGCACGATGCGGATATGATTTACGGCGATCAATTCTTCGGCCTGACGCGCAACGATGCGACCCTTCGTCCCACCTACTTAGCCTATCAGGTCGCGGCCCGCTACCTGCGCGGCGAAAATCAGGTCACGGGGCCGTTCGTCACGCCGCGGGGCATCCAGCGCATTACTTTCTTGGGGACGCCCTATGGCCGCATCGACGTGCTATGGAACACGCGCGGGGATCAGACCACGAGCTACACGCATCCCGCCATCCTGCCCACCGCCACGTTGGTCACCCATCGCGGCGTGACGCGGACGCTGACCGCCTCGGCAGATTCCTTCGATCTGGAACTAGCGCCCGCGACGGCCAACCTGCACCCCGATGGCGTCTACTTCATCGGCGGGCCGCCCGTGCTCCTGCTCCAAACCGATACCCTCTCACCGACCTCCAAGCTGCACAGCCTCTCGCACATCGACGCGCACAACCAAATCACGCTCACATGGGAAGCGACGGATGATCTTTCCGGCTACTGGTACGAGGAAATCCAACGCGCGCCCACGCCCGAAGGCCCCTGGGAGCGCGTCGCCGGGCTAAGCCAGACGGAAAACGCCACGCAGACGACGATCACGCTGCCCGTCCCCGGCACCTACTACCAGGCGTGGTACTTCCGCACCCGCGCCCGCGATCGGGTCGGCAATTGGGAGCCGTGGCCGCAGCGCGCCGAACTCAGCACCGAGACCGTCACCCGCACCGTCCGGATCGAGGCCGTGGCTTACAGCGACCAGCCCAGCACCTTCCGCTATCCGCTGCCCGGTGTCGCGATGACGTGGGAGGCGCCCAACGGCGCGATCATCACCCAAACGCTGGGCGCGTCCACCATCTACAGCGAAAGCCTGATGCTCCCCGTCGGCCTGCCATGGGTCGTCACCCGAACCGTACCGGCCGGCATCCACCATCTCATAATGTCTCACCCGGAGCATTTGCGCGCCCACCTCCCCCTCCACGTTCAACCGGGCGCGGGCGTGCAGAAAATCCACGTGAGCCACGAGCTGCGCCTCCGCCGGGGGCAGATTTTCTTGCCGGTAGTGACGCGCAATCCTTGAGATCACGACCGCTGTGCCGTTATAGCGCTCTACTCCTGCTGTGGATCAGCTTGTTCGTCTCCTGCGCCGGCTCCTGTACCGACAAGGAAGCTACCTCTACCTATCTCTACCAACAGGCCGAGTCTCACATCGCCGCCGGGGAGTACACCGCCGCCGAGGCGCTCTACCAATCGGCTCGCCAAGCCTACCCCAACGATTTCTTGCCCGCCTACCGCATGGCCCAACTCTATCAGCAGTGGGGGCGACCGGAGGCCGGATTGCGCGCGCTGGAGGACGCCATCCGCAACGGCCTGCCCGCCGAAAAAGCCGAGGCAGCGCAATCGCTGCGCCTGACGCTGCTGGCGCAGGCTGGCACGTGGGAGCAGGTCGCCGCCGAGGCCGAGACGATGTCCCCCGACGCGCACACCCTCGAGCTACTGACCCGCGCGCATCTCCAACGCTACGAGTGCGCCGCCGCCCGCCACAGCGCGGAGCAGTGGTGCGATCGTGCATCAGAGGAGCACAAAAAGGCGTCCGCGCGGATTTCGGGCTTGCTGGCGGATGACCCCACGCGAATTTGTACGGCGGATGCTGATCTCTGCGCCCTACTGGCGACCTGCTCAGATGATCCAAGCGCGTGCGATGCAGAGATCGGGCGCGCGCTTCTTCGGGCCGGCGATTGGGGCTTGGCCGCCTGTGTGCTCACGCGCGCGGTCGCAGCGCACCCCGCATCCGCCGAGGTCCACGCCTGGCTGGGCGAGAGCCTCAATCGCTTGGGCCAGACGACCGCCGCGCGCGAGCACTTGGAGCGAGCCGTCGAGTTGGCGCCCGACAGCGCCCAACCGTGGCTGCTGCTGGGGATGCACGACCTCCAGCAGGGCCGCTTGGATATTGCCAAGAGTGAACTCCTACGCGCCCAGCGCTTAGATCCGGGCAATCCCGCGCCCTGTCTGGCGATGGCGGAGTTGAAAGCGCAACGCGGAAACTACGACGAGGTCAATCTCTGGGTGGAGGCGGCGCTGGCCCGCGCACCCACCGACGCTGATCTCTGGAAAGCCGCCGCCCGCCTTTACTTGGAGCGTCGTCTGCGCCAACCGCCCTACCCCCTAGAGGCCGCCGCTGGCGCGGTCACGCTGGCGCCGGACGACGCAGAGGCCCATCTGCTCCTGGGTTGGGCCAGATTCGAGCGCACTGAGCCATCCGCCGCCTTGGACGCGCTGGACGTTGCCGTGGAACTGGCCCCCGATCTCGGCCACGCCTATTATCTGCGCGGACAAATCCAGCAAACGCTGGGCAACCCAGAGGCCGCGCAGGCAGATTTCACCCGCGCGGCCGATCTCGGCTATTTTCCGTAATCTAGGTTCGTAGTCAGC
>JBKHCQ010000311.1:0-4520 GCA_046541755.1 Anaerolineales bacterium
GAAGTAAAACTGCCGCGTGATGTGGTGTCTCACGCGGCAGTGGTTGCGTCTCCGAACTCGGTTAGCAATCAGATTTGGCGCGCGCGGCCCTCGATGCCGTGGCCGGGGATGCGCACGAACTCCTCCAGTTTCGACAGCGCCATCGAGATGCCTAAGACGACGACTAAATAGATGGCGCCGACGGTCAGTAGAATTTCCATCGGGTTGTAGTGTTTACTGATGATGAATTGCCCGCGCGCCAGTAGATCTGGCACGGAGATGACAAAGACGACGGAGGTGTATTTAACCATGTAGGCGACCTCGTTGGACCACGCGGGGATCGCCAGGCGGAGCGCTTGCGGCATCATCACGTTGAGGATCGCCTGGAGCTTGGTCATCCCCAGGGCGCGCGCGGCCATGATCTCGCCCTCGCTAATGGCCTGGATGGCGCTGCGGAAGTATTCCGCCTGATAGGCGCCGCTGTTTAGGCCCAGGGCCACGTAGGCCGAAAACATGCGATCGAAGACTAGGAATTGCGCCGGGATGCCCAAATTTCCCAAGAGGCGCGCTAGGTCGGGAAATCCGTAGTAGATGACGAACAACTGCACCAGCAGCGGCGTGCCACGAAATAGCTCGATGTAGGCGATGGCCAAGGAGCGCAGCCAGCGGGGGCCGTAGACGCGCAGCAGGGCGGTGGGGAAGCCCACGACCATGCCGATGGCGAGCGAGACCACGCTGATTTGCAAGGTCGTCAGCAGGCCTCTGCCCAGGGCCGGCCAGATCATGTTCCAAAACGCTAGTAGCTCTGCCATGCTTACGCCTCACTCGCTTCTAATCCCAGGACGATATCGCCGGTCACTTCTTTTTGTGCTTCGTTGTCATCCTCTTGCTTGCCGTATAACTCGGTGATCTTGCCTAAGAACTCCCGCGTGCGCTGATGTTGTGGGTTGTAGAAGAGTTGATCCGGCGACCCTTGCTCGGCGATGACGCCGTGTTCCATAAAGAGCATGCGATTGGAGACCTCGCGGGCGAAGCCCATCTCGTGCGTCACGACGATCATTGTCATGCCCTCGCGGGCCAATTGCTTCATCACCTCCAGCACCTCGCCGATCAGCTCTGGATCGAGCGCGGAGGTCGGCTCGTCGAAGAGCATTGCCAGCGGGTCCATCGCCAGCGCGCGCGCGATGGCCACGCGCTGCTGCTGTCCGCCGGAGAGCTGCGAGGGGTAGAGATTGGCCTTATCCGCCAGGCCCACGCGCTCCAACTCGAATTGGGCCAGATCGCGGGCCTCGTTCTTGGGCATGTTCTTGACCTTTAGCGGGGCGATCATCACGTTGCGCAGCGCGGTCAGGTGGCTGAAGAGGTTGAAGTCCTGGAAGACCATCCCCACGCGCTCGCGGAGACGGTTGACGTTGGCATTCGGCGCGGTGATCTCTTCCCCATCGATCCACACGTGTCCTTTATCCGGGTGGGTGAGGAGATTGATGCAGCGTAACATCGTGCTCTTGCCGGTGCCGCTGGGGCCAATCGCCACCAGTACTTCCTTCTCATGCACCTTCAGTGAGACACCCCGCAAGACCTCGGTCGGCCCGTAGGCCTTGTGTAAATCCTCAACTCGAATGATGACTTTACTCATAATATGCTCCTTTATTTTCGGATGATGGCATTTGGTGGTTTAACCTTATTCTGCCGCGCGGCTTATTCTGCCGCCGAGAGCGGGGTGGGGAGGCGGAACTTCTTCTCTAATCCATCCAGGCCGCGATTGACGCTCAGGGTCATCAGGAAGTAGATCAGGGCGCAGATGGAGTAGACGATGAAAGGCTGGTAGGTGCGGGCGGCGACCTGTTGGGAGCGACGTAGCAGCTCGGCCAGGCCCACGGTGTAGATCAATGAGGAATCTTTCAGCACGACGGCGGCCTCGTTCGACCAGGAGGGGATGGCCAGGCGGAGCGCTTGGGGCATCACGATGTGGATGATGGCTTGCAACTGCGTCATACCGAGCGCGCGCGCGGCCATCATCTGCCCGCCGCTGACCGATTGGATCGCGCCGCGCAATAGCTCCATCTGATAGGCGCTGCTGCAAAAGCCGAGCGCGATGCTGCCGGCTAAAAAGGCCGGCAAGCTGACAACCGAGGACATCCCATAAAAAAGAATGAAAAGTACCACCAGTGAGGGTAATCCGCGCAGGACCGTGCTGTAAGCTGTGGCGAATCCGGAGAGGAGTTTGCCGCCGTAGACGCGCATCAGGGCCAACGGCGCGCCGATGATAAATCCGATGCAGAGGGACAACACCGTGACGGCAATCGTCAGTGTGGCACCCTGGAGGAGATAAGGGAGGCTTCTAATAATATCCACTAGTTTATCCATAGATAGCTCCTTTTTGAGTCAGCCTTGCGAAGCTGGGAAACTCCGCAAGGCTGACTTGATGATACGAAAGGGATGGATCTATTCTTCGGCCAGGTACTCTGCGGCCAATTGATCGATGGTGCCGTCGTCCCACATCTCTTGGATCACCTGGTTGAGGTGCCATTGCAGCCCTTCGGCGCCCTCGCGGACGGCGACGGCCATATTCTCGCCGGCGAGGTTCTCCTCCAGCGCCATCTCGATGCCGCCCTGTTCGATGTAGGCCTTGGCGGCGAAGTAGTCCATCGCTACGACCTCGATGCGCCCGTTCTTCAGGTCGGAGATGACCAGCTCGGCGCGATCATAGCGCGAGAGATCGGCCTCGTCCATCTCGCCGGTCTCGACCAGGTTTTCCTGCACCCACGCCTCGTGGATGGTGCCCGCTTGCACGCCGATTGTGTAGCCGGCCATGTCGGCGGGTTCGTCGATGGTGATGTCGGCGCCTTCGCGGATCAGGATGGCGTCGGTGCCGACGTAGTAGTTCATCGTGAAGTCGACCTCTTCCTCGCGCTCCGGGGTGGCGGACATCGCCGCGATGATGGCGTCGATCTGGTCCGCTTTCAGCGCCGCGATCAGGCCATCAAAGGAGATGTCCTGAATCTCAACTTCTAGGCCCAAGCGATCCCCGACCTCGCGGATCAGGGCCATATCGAAGCCGTCGAACTCGTTGTCCTCGTTGACGAACTCGAAGGGCGGGTAATCCGCCGAGGTGCCGACGACTAACTTGCCCTCTGCTTGCACCCGTTCCCAAACCGGGCCGGTGACCTCAGTTTTCCTCTGCCTCTTCTGTCTCTTCTGTCTCTTCGATGGCCTCGCCGCCGAGGTATTCTTCAGCAAGCTGCTCGACCGTGCCATCGTCCCACATCTCCTGGATGACGGTGTCGAGTTGTTGGCGGAGTTCGGTTTGGCCTTCCTTCACGGCGACGGCCATATTCTCGCCGGCGAGGTTCTCCTCCAGCGCCATCTCGATGCCGCCCTGTTCGATGTAGGCCTTGGCGGCGAAGTAGTCCATCGCTACGACCTCGATGCGCCCGTTCTTCAGGTCGGAGATGACCAGCTCGGCGCGATCATAGCGCGAGAGATCGGCCTCGTCCATCTCGCCGGTCTCGACCAGGTTTTCCTGCACCCACGCCTCGTGGATGGTGCCCGCTTGCACGCCGATTGTGTAGCCGGCCATGTCGGCGGGTTCGTCGATGGTGATGTCGGCGCCTTCGCGGATCAGGATGGCGTCGGTGCCGACGTAGTAGTTCATCGTGAAGTCGACCTCTTCCTCGCGCTCCGGGGTGGCGGACATCGCCGCGATGATGGCGTCGATCTGGTCCGCTTTCAGCGCCGCGATCAGGCCATCAAAGGAGATGTCCTGAATCTCAACTTCTAGGCCCAAGCGATCCCCGACCTCGCGGATCAGGGCCATATCGAAGCCGTCGAACTCGTTGTCCTCGTTGACGAACTCGAAGGGCGGATAATCCGCCGAGGTGCCGACGACTAACTTGCCCTCCGCTTGAATCTCATCCCACTTGCTCTCTGCTTCCGGCGGGGGTTCTTCTGTTGCTTCCTCCGTTGGCGCTTCTGTCTCTTCTTCTGTCACTTCCTCCGTCGGCGCCGCGGTCGGCTCTGGCGTATCGCCACAGGCCGTCAGCGCGAACGAAAGGATCAGGGTTAAGATTATGGGGACATACAACCATTTGCGTTTCATTGTAATTCTCCTCCTGTTTAAGATTCTAAAAGATTCTAATCGAAGTACATGCGTCTATGCGTGTTTCTATTTCCAATATCACCTCCCTTTTCCTTACTTGACTAGTTTATCCTACTCATAGAAAGATAAGCTGTCAAGTCAGAAAACAATGAGGGATGCCGCCTGCGCCTGCGGATAAATCGCAGGCTAAAAGCTGAAGTCGGCTAAAGACCGACTGAAAGCCAGAAATCCACGTGGAAATCGAGTCAAACTTATGAAGATTAAGAAAATAATTCGGTAATAGGAGGATAGTCTCGCCGCCCCGCGCCCGCAGATAAATCGCGGGCTACAAGCTCAAGTCGGCTCGCCACAGGTCGGTAGACCTGTTGGTCAATGAAAGCCGACTAAAATGGGTGGTCAGGCCCCAGCGTTGAGTCGGCTTTTAGCCGACTTTAGCTTTCAG
>JBKHCQ010000312.1:0-4516 GCA_046541755.1 Anaerolineales bacterium
ATGTAGTAGGTTGCGTGCGTAAAAATCGGATTTTTGACCTTTTTTCAGGGGAATCTTATAAAGTTAAGAGTAACGTTATTATGCCTTGCTCTGTGGATTTGACAAGGGGAGCGCCAATTTGAACGCGCCCCACTCTTGACGAATTTTCAATATACATTAGAATGTACTCAGTAGTATGCATGAGATCACAAAAGGACGTAAATGTTTGAATCATTAAGTGACAAGTTACAAGGTATATTTGATCGCCTAGGTAAGCACGGCGTCCTGCGCGAGCAGGATGTGAAAGCCGTGATGCGCGAGATTCGACTCGCGTTACTAGAAGCGGACGTTAACTACAAGGTCGTCAAGGATTTTGTAGCGCGCGTTCGCGAGCAAGCCGTTGGCAAAGAGGTCTCGCGGGCGCTGAATCCATCGCAACAGGTCGTCAAGATCGTCCACCAGGAGTTGGTGGAGACCTTGGGCGATCCAGGGCGCTTGGAGTTGAAGGGCAGTGCGCCCTACGTGATTATGCTGGTGGGCTTGCAGGGGTCGGGTAAGACAACCACCGCTGCCAAATTAGCCCTCCATCTGCGCTCCCAAGGGCACTTTCCACTGATGGTGGCCGCCGATATTTATCGCCCGGCCGCTGTCGAGCAGCTTGAGACGTTGGGCCGCCAGCTCAACATCTCCGTTTACAGTGAGCCGAACGGCGCGCAGCCGCCAGATATTTGCAAGCGGAGCCTGGAAAAGGCGCGCAGTCTCGGATCGGACGTGATCATCTTAGATACCGCCGGGCGCCTACAAATCGATGACGAGATGATGGCAGAATTGATCGCCGTGCGAGAGCGTGTGAACCCCGTCGAGGTGCTCCTGGTCGCCGACGCGATGACGGGCCAGGAAGCGGTCAACATCGCGGGCGGATTTCACGAGCGCGTCGGCCTGACCGGTCTAATCCTGACCAAGGTCGATGGCGATGCGCGAGGCGGCGCCGCGATCAGCATGCGCGCCGTGACCGGCGTGCCCATCAAATATATGGGCGTCGGCGAGAAGCCGAAGGATCTGGAGCTTTTCCATCCTGATCGTCTGGCCTCTCGAATTTTGGGCATGGGTGACGTAATATCGTTGATCGAGAAAGCAGAGACCGCGTTCGATCAAGAACAAGCCGAGGAGATGGAGCGCAAGCTCCGCAAAGGCGATTTTGATCTCGAGGATTTCTTGGAGCAACTGCGTCAAGTGCGGAAGATGGGCCCGCTGGATGAGTTGTTGGGGATGATCCCCGGCGCGGGCAAGATGTTGCGCGGCGTCGATATCGATCGCACGCAGACCGAGAAGCAACTCACGCGCGTCGAGGCGATGATCCTCTCGATGACGCCAGAGGAGCGCCGTCGGCCCCGCATCCTCAATGGCAGCCGCAAGCGCCGCATCGCCCAGGGCAGCGGAACGACCGTGCAAGAGATCAACCAACTGCTTTCACAACATCGTCAGATGAAGCGCATGATGAAGCAGTTAAATCAAGGCAAGATGCGCGGATTGGGTAACTTATCGCGCTTCTTTTAAATAAGAGTTTTCTAGCTATAATAGGCATATAATAGGCATATAATAGGCATTGAGAACTCATCTTCTAACACTCATATCTATTCTCACACCAAAACTGATAGGATAGGAGGCTTATGCTTAAAATAAGATTACGTCGGGTTGGTAAGAAAAAGCAACCAAGTTTTCGAATCGTGATTGCAGAGTCCACGTCACCTCGTGACGGTAAGTTTGTGGAGACCATCGGTTTCTATAATCCACGCACCGAGCCGGAGACCGTGCAGTACGAAGAAGAGCGCGCGCTCTATTGGCTTTCCGTGGGGGCGCAGCCCAGTGAGTCTGTACGCCGCATCTTCAAGACCTACGGGACGTGGGAACGCTTTGAGCGAATGAAGGCCGGGGAATCTATCGAGGCGCTGGTCGAAGAAGCTAAGACCGAAGAGGAAGCAGAAGAGGTCGCGGAGGTCACGAAAATCGTGGAGGAAGCGACACCTGAAGAAGTGGCGACAGATGTTGAATCTGCAGGCTTGAAGGATGTCGAGGCTGAGGCCAAACCCGAGACTGTGGACGAAGAGGAAACAGAAGCAGAATCTGATGTCGAAGCTGCAACGGAAGAAACGGAAGCTTAGGTCGTTCTGAGAACATAAACCTCCCAAATGTAACCTTTTTTGAGGTAAAAACATCAAGTCTGAGAGGTTTTAGAGTCTGGAATTTACTTAAGTTATTCGGTTCGATTGCTTGTCCATTTCTTTCTCTATCCCAATTACACCTTTAAGGAGGAATCACAATGACAGCGGTCAAGGATCTGGTTGAATATATCGTCAAAGCGCTCGCGGATGAACCTGAAGCAGTTGAGCTTTCCGAGATCGAGGGGGAAACCTCATTAGTCCTCGAACTACGAGTTGCATCTGAGGACATGGGACGGATGATCGGCCGTGGAGGCCGAACGATCAATGCGATGCGTTCCCTGGCGCGCGTCTTAGGCGCGAAGATGGGGAAGAAGGTTACGTTGGAGATTGTGTGACCGTGGCCCAACCGGCCATTTGTCTATCTATTAGCGAGGCTCAGGCATGCTAACCAAGCGACCTGAGCCTCGCTATTTGGCTGTCGGGCGGGTGCTGCGCCCCCACGGCATCCGGGGCGAATTGCGCGTGCAGGTCTTCACCGATTTCCCGGAGCACTTAGTTGAGGTCTCGCATGTCTATCTGGGGCCAAACTATCGCCGGATGGCTATTGAGAAGGCTCGCCTTCACAATGACCGTGTCTTGCTCAAGCTGGAGGGCATCGAGGATCGGAATGACGCCGAGACGTTTCGCGACCAGTCCGTTTACGTCGCGATAGAGGATGCCGTCCCCTTGGAAGAAGAAGAGTACTATCACTTCCAACTCGTCGGCATAGAAGTGGTGACCGAAGAGGGCGAGGCGCTGGGCGAGATCGTGGAAGTACTGGCACCGCCGGGCGCAAACGATGTCTTCGTTGTGCATGGCCCGCGCGGCGAGATTCTCATCCCCGCCATCGAGGAAGCCGTGCGCGAGATCGACTTCGACGCAATGCGCATGGTGATCATCCCCATGCCCGGTCTTTTGGATTGAGCTGGATGATTTGATTACCCAGGAGTTACTCGTCGCTCGGATTCGTCTCAACCCTTAATTCTTAATCTGAATCCTTAGTTTTAGTTCAATGACATGACATTTAACAAGGGAGGCTATTATCCAGCCTCCCTGCTTTTCTATGTGAGGCTGCTGTATGGATCATCTGCGGTACTGGGTGGGTTTTAATCTGGTGCGCGGGATTGGGCCGCAAAGATTGCGCGGCCTGCTGGAAATCTTCGGGGATGTGAAGAGCGCGTGGGAGGCGCCGGAGCACGCCTTGCGCGAGACCGATCTGGACAAGCGCTCGCTCCGCAATCTGCTGAAGGCGCGCCGGCAAGTCGATTTGGATCAGGTACTGGCCCACATCCAAAAGGCCAATGTGCAGCTTTCCACGTGGCAGAGCGCCGACTATCCCCCCCTGCTCTCACAGCTTTTGGACGCGCCCCCGCTGTTGTTCATGCGCGGCGAGATCACCCCCACCGATGAATGGGCCGTGGCCATCGTCGGCACCCGCAAGGCGACGGTCTATGGCCGCGAGGTGGCCCATCGCCTGGCCACCGATCTGGCCCGCAACGGCGTGACCATCGTCAGCGGGATGGCGCGCGGCATCGATGGCATCGCGCACAAGGCCGCGCTGGAGGCTGGCGGGCGCACCATCGCCGTCCTCGGCTGCGGCGTGGATCGCGTTTACCCGCCGGAGCACAAGCAACTCGCCCGCCGCATCGTCGAAAATGGCGCGTTGGTCAGCGACTATCCCCTGGGCACCCCGCCCGAAGGCTCCAACTTTCCCCCGCGCAATCGCATCATCAGCGGCCTGAGTATGGGCGTCATCGTGATCGAGGCGGGGTTGCGCAGCGGCGCGCTTATCACGGCGGATTTCGCGGCTGATCATGGCCGGGATGTTTTCGCCGTGCCGGGCAGCATCCTGAGTCCCGCGTCGGCGGGATGCAACCGCCTGCTCCGCGACGGCGCGCACGTCGTCACGGAGGCGCGGGACGTGCTGGAGACGCTTCGGCTGGATCAAATCGCCGAGAAGCAGATCGCGCGCGAGGTCTTGCCCGCCAACGCCACGGAAGCGGCCATCTGGGAACAGCTCTCCGCCGCGCCCCAGCACATCGACGTGATTGCGCGGGCCGCCGCCCTCTCCGCCGAGGAGGTCAGCAGCGCGCTGGTGATGATGGAACTGAAGGGCATGGCACGGCAGGCGGGGACGCTGCAATACGTGCGCGCCCACGAGGCTCGCGAGCCGTATGTTACGGAGGCTACCGCTGCCGCCGATACGGAGTCGTAGCGCCAAATGGTCAACTATTTCGCAATCCTACACCAATACATCCCGCCCGATTCTGAGACCTACGCCATCATCTACCGCATTGGCAGCCGGATGGATTGGTAATCCGACAGAAGTTGAATTA
>JBKHCQ010000313.1:0-4488 GCA_046541755.1 Anaerolineales bacterium
GCGCCGTCATTATGCGGGTCACGGGCGGCGATAGTCAATTCCACAAGCTTATCACGCCATAATACAGAAAGTTCAACCTCGCAGCCCCAAAGGGAATTGGATCTTTTGGATTTTGCCGGACAACCCATCTCAGCGGCCCTAAAAGCAGCGCAGATATGTTCGTTGGCGGAACCTCAAGGTGATACGCCGTTCGTCCTTGATGCTTCGGGTGATCAGGTGCAAATCGAGCCGCTGAAACGACGGCGCTGAAACCGATCATCGCCCGCAGATCAAAATCGCCGCACACACAGCCCCGAAGAGTTCTGGCAACTCTTCGGGGCTTGACTTTTCCCCCATCGCTTCGACAATAGGCGACGCTAAATTATCCCCCATCCCAACGGAGGACACTCTATGACCCATTGGCGCTTGTACATCACCGCGTTCATCGGCGGGCTGGTCACGCTGGCGCTGGAGTTGGCGGCTGCGCGGCTGTTGGCCCCGGCCTTCGGCACCAGCGAGCTGGTCTGGTCCGCCATCATCGGCCTGATCCTGCTCTACTTGGCGGCCGGCTACGCGCTCGGCGGGCGCTGGGCGGATCGCTCGCCGCGCCCGGTCACGCTCTACACCATCTTAGCGGCGGCCGGCGCGGCCATCGCCGTGATCCCGCTGCTGGCGCGGCCCGCGCTCAACTTAGCCACGCGGGGGATGACGTCCTGGCGCTTAGGCTGGATCGCGGGGCCGTTCATCGTCGTGCTGCTCCTCTTCGTCGCGCCGGTGACGTTGCTGGCCTGCGTTTCACCCTTTGCTATTCGCCTCACCGTGCGCGAGGTGCGGGACGCGGGCAACGTGGCCGGTCGCATCTCCGCCCTCTCGACGCTGGGGAGCTTCATCGGGACCTTTTTGCCCAACCTGGTGCTCATCCCCAACATCGGCACGCGGCGCACCTTCCTGTTACTGGCGCTCCTAGCCGTCGCAACGGGCTTGTGGGGCCTCTGGTCGGCGCGCCGCTCGCGTTTCTATGCCCTGGCGTGGCTCCTGATCGTGCTGATAGCGCTTCTCCTGGCGCCCACCGCCGGCCCGATCAAGCCGACGCCGGGCCTCATCCACGAGACCGAATCCACCTACAACTTCATCCAGGTGGTGGAGCGTGACGCGACCCGCTACTTGCTGCTCAACGAGGGGCAGGGCATCCACTCCGTCGCCTTTTTGGATGATCGCCTGTTGACGGACGGGCCGTGGGATTATTTCCTCATCGCGCCCTACTTCAACGCCGCGCCCCACCCACCCGAAGCCGTGGATAGCCTGCTGGTGATCGGTCTGGCGGCGGGCACGACCCCGGATCAATACACGCGGATCTACGGCCCGCTCCCCATCGCCGGCGTGGAGATCGACCCGGAGATTGTGGCGGTCGGGCGGCGCTTCTTCGGGATGACGCAGCCAAACTTGGATGTGCATATCACGGATGGACGCTATTTCCTGCGCCAGACGGGGCAATCACACGCGCGCTACGATGTCGTCGCGGTGGATGCGTACCGCCTGCCCTACATCCCCTGGCATCTGACCACGGTGGAATTTTTTGCGGAAGTGCAAGCGCGCCTTACAGAAGAGGGCGTCGTTGCCATCAACGTGGGGCACACGCCCGGCGATTGGCGCTTAGTCGCGGCGATGGTCGCCACGATGCGCGAGGTCTTCCCGGCGGTGCACGTGATTGACGTGCCGACCAGCTTCAACGCGATTGTAGTCGCCACCGTGCAGCCGACCACATCGGAGGCGTTGCTCGATAATCTGCCGCACCTCACCGATGCGCGGCTGCGATTCGTAGCCCAATCGGCCCATGAAAACCTGCGCGAGGTCCCGCCCTCCGATCTCGTCTTCACCGATGATCGCGCGCCCATCGAGCAGATCACCCACGACTTAGCCGCGCGCTATCTGCTAGGTAGGTCTCCTCCCTAAAATCCCAAAAATCGCACGCCAACGCGGGTTTTGTGACCTCTTTTATACAGTTTTTACACGCCTCTTACATGGTGAATCGCTATAATAAGCGGGCTGTGGAGAGAAACCACAAGCAAAAAACTCAAATCCATTTAGGAGGCTAACATGGCGAGTAAAGCATTTTGTCCGGCCTGTGATGAGGCTATCACGATCCAGGGGAATCCCAAAGTGGGGCAACGTCTGCGCTGTCCGTCCTGCGATACCGAAATCGAGGTCATCGACGTCAATCCGGTGGAGTTGGATTGGGCCTACGAGGACGAGGATGACTTCTACGAGGACTGGGATGATGAAGATAGCGACGAAGATGACGATTGGGATGATGACGACTGGGACGACGATTGGGACGACGAAGATTAACGTCTTGTGATGATACCCTACCCTGGCGAAGGTTAGACGAGAGCTTTTCAAGCTAGGTTATCCAGAATCAGACATCACTTTTTGGACTAAAATCCCTGCGCAACCTTCGCCAGGGTTCTCAAAACACCATCGCGGCCTGCTTGATTATCTCAAGCAGGCCGCGATGGTCTGTGTGGGAGAGCAGAGACTCGAACTCTGGACCTCGCGGATGTGAACCGCGCGCTCTGGCCAACTGAGCTACTCCCCCAACGCCACTTATTATAGCATAGGCGTTCAAAAACGCAACTACCCTAGGGCGTGAAGCGCCATTTACCCTCGTCGAACTCCTCCGAGGTCGTAGCTAGCGGCACCAGTTGGAACCAGGTATTGCCCGTCTTGAGCGGCGCCGGATTGCCCGCGTCATCGGTGAAGGTCATCATGTGCGAAGGATCCTCCCGATGCCAATAGGCCTGGAACATCTGGCCATCGCGCATAATCAGCGCCGGGCCGGAGCCCCACACCTGGATCTGAATGGAGAGTTTCCATCTGCTCTGATCCCCGATCATCTCTTCCCAAAAATCGGTCTCCACGTGATTTGCGTAGACCAACACGACGTTCGCCGCCGTCAACTGCTCCCCGGTCAGATAATCCGTGTGCGTGCGGCCCGCCGTCTGGCGCAGCCAGCGCTGCTGAGCGCTATCGTAGATCCATTCCGCCGTACACACCCCCGGCAGATAGTTGATCTCGAAATACTCCACGGGCGCGCCCTCGCCCAGCGGGGCCTCGCTGAAGGCCATCAGCCGGGGGAATTCCGGGCGCTGATTGATCCCGCGCTCCTCGGCCAGTTGACGCAGCACCTCTGGATTGGTGAAAAGGGTGTGCTCGAAGGCCTTGCCCTCCTGCGGAACGCGATAGAAGTAAGGCTGCCCGACGCCAAAATCGGGCGCGGCGATCTGATCTGGGAAAATAGCGGATTGCCGAATGTGATTTTTGACCCCGGCGCTGGAGCCGGAGTAAGCGAAGAGCGCGTGATACATCGCGGGAATCTCCAGATCAATCATCCGGCCGCTGCGCACCGATCCCACCTGCTCCGGGCTGTGACCGTAGAAGACGGTCGTAAAGCGGGTGATGCCGCCTTCCGCAAGATGTTCGAAGACCAAGTCGGCGGAACCCAAACCCGATTGGGGGCGCACTTCCGGCGAGTTTGAGACCTTGATCGCGATGGGAATATGATCCAGCGCCTCCGCGCTCGCCATCTTCTCACCCGTCAGGGGATTAACATCCGGCGGGAAGGGGGTGACCACGGAGACATCTGGCGTGGGCGTGGCGGTCGGCTCCGGCGTCGCGGTGGGCGTGGCCGTCGGCTCGGAGGTGGCCGTCGGCGAAGGCTGCGGCGTCCGCGTGGGCGTGGGCGTTGGCTCCGGCGTGGCCTGCGCACATCCCCCGATGCTGATAATGGCTAAGACCAAAAGTACGGTTATCCATAGACTCTTTTTGTGCATCGTGTCCTCCCTCGAAAATAGACAAAGCATCAAAGCGGCAGAGCATCAAATAAACAAAAATTTATCTAACCCTTGCGAAGGTTACAGAACGCATTTCGCGCCTCGAGTTTCTTGCACCATCAGAGACAACCATTGCTATCAAGATTATCTCCAACCTTCGCAAGGTTGAGACAGAAGGTTAGGATGTTTCTTCATCCCCATCATCCGCCAACTCGAATGTGTACCCCACGCCCGGCACCGTCACGACGAAGCGCGGCTCGCGGGGGTGCGGCTCGACTTTGGCGCGCAGCCGACTGACCAGCCCGCGCACTAAGTCGCGATCCGCATCGCCCTCGTAGCCCCAGACATATTCCACCAGCTTATTCGAGGGCATCACCTGCCCGCGATGGATCATCAGCGTGTAGAGCAGGCGAAACTCCAGTTGGGTCAAGCGCTTGGGCGGCCCCGATAACACCTGCACCGTCCGCGTCGCCGGATCGAGCGTGAATGCCTTGGCGCCCAACGTCGGCAGCGTGGAGAGCGCGACGCCCGCCGCCCGCCGAGCCAGCATCCGCAGCTTGGCGATGAGCAAGCGCGCGCTGAACGGGCGCATCACCACCAGATCGGTGCCCGCGTCCAACAACGCAACGTGCATCGCCTCGGCCACCGGATCGGTCACCAGAACAATCGGCACGGTCGT
>JBKHCQ010000314.1:0-4478 GCA_046541755.1 Anaerolineales bacterium
CGCACCGCCGAGGAGGATTGGGTGGCGATCAATGCGGTGGGACACTGAGTAGGTCGGACCTGTGGCCCTAAGGCCCCATGGCCGAGGGATGCCATTCCGACGCCCGGATTACCAGTAGGTCGGACCTGTGGCCCTAAGGCCCCATGGCCGAGGGATGGCATTCCGACGCCCGGATTACCAGTAGGTCGGACCTGTGGCCCTAAGGCCCCATGGCCGAGGGATGCCATTCCGACAGCCGGATTACCAATCCGGCCTACGCCTACCACAGGGCGAGTTGGCGCGGGGGACGACGCCCGGCAAGCAAAATAAAGGGAATGGCCCGTCGCGGCGCGATGCCCAGCTTGCGCAGATCGACCAGATCGCGCAGCGCGCCCTGGCGGCGCGCGCGGAGGATGCGATCCGCGCTCGTCGGGCCGATGCCGGGCACACGCAGCAGCGCCGCGCGGTCGGCGGTATTCACCTCGATGGGCGTGTGGCTGAGGCAGCGCTCGGCCCAGGCCAACTTGGGGTCGCGATCCTGCGGAAGATTGCCCTCCGCGTCGAAGGGCAGCTCTTCGACAGAGAAGCCGTAATCGCGCAGCAAGAACGAGGATTGGTAGAGCCGATGCTCGCGCTGCGCCGGGGACGGCGGATGCCCCTCTAACGGCGTATCGATCACGGGCGAGAAGCTGCTGAAGTACGCGCGCTTCAGGCCAACGTTGTGGTAGAGGTAGTCCGTGGTGGTGAGCAACTCGCTATCAGACTCATCCACCGCGCCGACCACAAACTGCGTCGTGGAGCTGGGCCAGGAGCCGGGTTCGGTGCGGCGAATCTCCTCGATCCATTGCAAGCGTTGCAACAGCTCGGAGGCGAAGTTCTTGCGCGGGGCCAACGCGGCCAGGCGCTCGGCGTTGGGCGCCTCCAAGTTCACGGAGACGCGATCCGCCAACCGCATCGCCGCCAAGATCTGATCCCGTTCCGCGTCGGGCATGACCTTGAGGTGCAAATACCCCCGAAATTCGTAGCGCTGCCGCAGAATCTCCGCCGTAGCTAAAATCCGCTCCTGAGTGTTGGCGCCGCCCCCCGCGACGCCGGAGCTGAGGAAGATCCCCTCCACCACGCCCTGACGATGCAATTGGATGAAGGCCCCCGCCAACTCGTCCGGCGAGAAGGTCGTGCGCCGGAAGTCGCGTCCGTCGCGGAAAGGGCAATAGATGCAGTTGCGCTCGCACGCGGAGGTGAGGAGCGTCTTGAGCAGAGGGATGCGCTTGCCGCCGGGGAGCACGGCGTTATAGACCGCGCCCGCCAGATCCAAATCTCTGGCGCGGCGCGGCGGAGGTTGCGGCGCACCGGTCTCCTCGGCCGGCTCGTAGCAGGTCGCCGCGCCGAGGAGGCGGAGTTTTTGTAGAGCGTCCATAGGTTAGTCGGGTAGTCCTCAGTCGGTTAGTCTGTAGTCCTCAGTCGGTTAGTCGGGTAGTCCTCAGTCGGTTAGTCTAAAGTCCAATATTAAATCTCATCTCACACATTGGGCGGCGGGGGCGTGGAGAGCGGCGAGACGGGTTCGGTGGGGGGCGGCGGAGGCGGAGGTTGATCCGGCGGGGGTGGGCCGGCAGGTTGCGGCGTCGCGGTTGGTGTGGGCGTGGGCGTGGACGTCGATGTGGGTGTGAAGGTGGGGCGCGGCGTGGGGGTGGTGGTCGGCGTGGGCGTCCGCGTGGGCGTCGCGGTGCGCGTGGGCGTCGGGGTGCGGGTCGGCGTGTTGGTCGGCGTGGGGGTGTTGGTGGGCGTCGGGGTCGGCGTGGCGCTGGCCCGCGCCTGTAACGTCGAAAACGGCCCCGGCGGGAGCGGGCCGGTATCGCCGCGCGCGGCGCGCACATCGAAGATCACCTCCGGGCCAAGCGGCGCGAGCGAGGTCGGCGGCGGCACATCGTGGCTGTAATCCGCCCATAACTGAGAGGCCAGCGTCTCGTCGTAGGTCGCCGGCCACGAGGGTTCCAATCCCTGAGAGATAGCGGCGAAGACGGCGCCCGCGCCCAGCGCGATCACCATCAGCCCAAAGAGCAACCAAATTAGCAACCGTCGGTAACGTCTCATCATCGATCTCACTCCCCCTTGATCGCGTAGACGTCGACCGGCTCGGCGCGCCCCTTGAGACGCACGTCGCTCAGGCGGGTCGCCTCGACCGAGGGCGTCGCCCCCATCTCGGCCATTCGCTCCCACGCCTCCGCCCGCACAAAGAGATCGTAGTCGGGGAATTGCTTGTTCAGGTCGCTGATGCGCTGCGTCACGTTAACCGTATCGCCCAGGATGGCGTACTCGAAGCGCTCCTCAGAGCCGAGGATGCCGGCGACGATTTCGCCGGTATTCACGCCAATGCCCAGGCGGATGGGCAGTTCGCCCTGGGCCTTGCGCTGGCGATTGACCGTGTGAATGTAGTCCAGCATATCGAGCGCGGCCAGGACAGCATCTCGCGTGCTCTCTTCGGGCGTCTGGGCCTCCGGCAGGACGCCGAAGAAGGCCAGTACCGCATCGCCGATGAATTTGTTGACCACGCCGTGGTTCTGGCGGATGACGGTCACGATCCCCTGGAAGTAGTCGTTGAGCATCTGGATGATGTAGGCCGGCTCGCGGCCCTCGGAGAGCGTGGTGAAGCCGCGAATATCGGCGAAGAGGATGGCGGCGGTGATCGTCTGCGCGCCCAGCTCCAACGCGCCCTTCTCGCGCTCCTCGCGCAGTCGGGCGGCGACCTCCGGGCTGGTCGTGTGGCCCAACAGATCCCGATAGAGGCGTCCTTCGCGCAACTGACTCACCATCTGGTTGAAGTCGTTGGCCAGCGTGGCGACCTCGTCGCGTCCCTTGATCTCCACTTGGGTGTTCAGGTTGCCGCGCGCGACCTCCTCCGTGGCGGCGGCCAGGCGGTCGATCCGCTGCACGACGGCGCTGGCGATCAAGGTGCCGATGAAGATGATGATCGCGGTCGCGACGCCAAAGAGCACGACTAACGCTTGCTGCATGGGTTGGCGCGTATCGGTGACGAAGGAGAGCGGCAGCGATACGGACATCAGCCCCAGCTTCTCGTTGTGGCGGATTTCGAGCGCGCCGAAGACTTCCGCGTAGGTGCGCCCGTGAATTTGGATCTCGCGGCGCGGGGTCTGGAAGGCTTGCTGTTGCACATACCAGTGGTAGCTTCCGCTATCCAAGGCCAACTCCGCCAACGAATCCGGGCGGAGGGTCGAGATGAGGGGCGGCCCCGGCTCCAGATAGAGCGAGACGCGCGCCAGCGCGGTATGATCCAGGCGCGCGATCAGTTCGTCCAAATACATCCCCACCAGCAGCACACCGACGCGCTCGCCTTCGTGAGTAATCGGCCCGCTGATGTAGAAGAGGCGTCCGTGCTGTGTCTCTAAGATGTCGGCGTACTTATCGCCGAACGCATCCGATTCGCCGTGGATGACTTTGTCGACGATCTCCCAAGCCGCGCGGTTGGGGCCGACGGCGAAATCATAGTCGGTCGCCTCGCCATTCGGATCGCGATACATGGCATAGAGCGGCTCGCCCTCGAGATCCAGCACTTCCAGCGCATCCACCTGCGCGTTGACGGCGTGAGGCGCGGCGAGCAGCCCCAGGTCGCCCTCATTCGCGGCCGCGACGGCCCGCGCGAAGCCCTCCGTGTAGGCGATGCTGCGCCAAATCGCCAGGTACTCCTGCTCGATCTTGACCAGCGCGTCGTTGGCCGTGCGCCCCGCATCGACCAGCGTCGTGTGGAATCGATCCTCCAGCACGCCGGCCAACAGCCGCGTCGCCAAGTAGGCCCCGGCGGCGGCCACTAAAATCGCCAGCACGACATAGGGCAGGGTGATCTTGATCCGCAACTGCGAAAAAGCGCGGGTCAGCCAATTGCCCTCTTGAAGCGGCGCATCTTCTGTCGATTGCACGTCCTGTTGTTCTTGCTCGGTTGTTGCCTGTGTCTTCTCGGTCATCGTCCCCGCTCCTAAAGGCTATAATGATTAATCCAAACGCCTCGCAAAAGGCATTCGTTATTCTCATTCTATCGATAATGGAAAGTTGGTCAACCCTCAAATCGCAACACCCAAAGGGCTGAGATGTCGCCCTTTGGGTGTTTTTTGCAGCTTTGAGGATCAATGTTCGACGACGGGGATCGGCTACTCGTTGGCCTGCCGGAGCGCCTTGAGCGTGGATGAGGCCGCCTCGCCGATGGTGCGCAGCATCGTGGCGCGATTTTCCGTCGCGGTGTTGACCATGCTCTGATGCATGCTCCACACGGCGCGATCCACCTCGCCGCTCTCGTCCAGGGGCAGACAAATGGTCGTGTCGCCGTCGAACGAGATCCGCGAATAGGCCCGCAGCGCGACCTTGCCCTCGGTCGCCAAGTCGTTCATATCATTGTCCTTGGTCGCCACCACGTGGATCTGATCGTGTGGCGTGGTGTAGGTGCGAACCTCCAACTCCGAGACGTCCCGCACAAAATTCTCGACTCGATT
>JBKHCQ010000315.1:0-4473 GCA_046541755.1 Anaerolineales bacterium
CCCAATATCGGCGCTGCATCCACGCCAGGAGACGCGGTCGCAGCATGGCATATAGCCGATAGAGCCAACGGCGCGGGGCATAATCGTAGGCGCCGATGTGCGGCGCGAATTCCGCGCCGAAGCCCTCCTTGAAGCGATAGACGCCCCACATCGGATCGCTTTCGTCCAACTCATCCGGCGCGCCCCAGAGGTCGTAGACCGTGCAGCCCCGCGCCTTTGCCCGCCGGATCGCCTCCCATTGCAGGCGATGGTTGGGCATACAATCGCGATGCACCGCGCGCGACGCGCCGTACATATACCACGCCCGATCGCCGAAGTGCAGCAGGATCAACATCGCGACCGGCGTCTCTTCGACCTCCGCCAGCAGGGGGATGGCCAAATCGGCTTGCATAAAGCGCGCCCACACATCTAAGTAATACTGGCGCTCGCGGATGATGAACTCGCCGCGCTGCGCCGTCTCGGCGTACATCTCATAGAGCAGGGGCAACGCCTCCTCCCCCACCTCGTGCACCGTCGCGCCCTTGCGCGCCGAGAGGCGGATGTTGTAGCGCCACTTCGACTTCATCCCCGCCATGATCGTGTCCAAATCCGGGCGGAGGTCCAGAAGCATCGTGTTCTGGAATTGAATCTGCTCGAACGACCGCTGCCACGCGCGCCGCTGGAGCATCTGCAAGATTGCCTGGCCGGCCTCCGTATCCGCGCGCACGTCCGGGTCAATCTTGAGGAGCACCAAGCCGCGCCGCGCCGCGAATCCTTCCAGATCCGCGAGCACCTGCTCGGCTAACGCCGCATCCGACCAATCCACCAGCGGCCCCTTGGGAATGTACCCAAAATGCAGCGGCCCACGATTGCGCACCAAAATCTGCGCGGCGGCCACCGGCTCATCCTTATCGCGACGACGCCAGAGCCAGCGCGTCGGCCGCCAGCCGTACTCAGACTTGAGATCTCCCCACGTCCACGACTGTAACACATGCGGCATCGCCGCCTGCGCAGCCGCGTCATCCCACTGTTTCTGATTCTCGATTTCGACTCGTGCCATATTCATGCCTCTATTTTAACACAGGATGGGCAATCCATTAAATGTCAATCATCACTGGCCTGGCGCGCTCTGTCGTAGGCAAGCATAACTGCCATTCGCATCTTGCATACCACTTAGCAGTCCAGTATAATCCAGTATAGTTGATAAAGGCTTTGAATGTGAAGCCCTAATTTAGGAGCGTCCTTATGCCCCGTTATCGAGAAGAAGTCCTCAATGTCTACCTGGCGGAACTCCTCCGGGATCGCGGTATCGTCAGCGCGCCGGAGACGATCACGAGCAGCGGCGAGCGCCGGAGCTTGCCCGATGTCGTCGTGCAGTATGCCGGCCTGCGCGTGATTTTGGAGGGCAAGGTCGCCGACACGCCCAATGCGCACGAGAAGGCGTTCGCCGCCGCAGAGCGTCGCCTGGAGCAGGGCATCGTGCAGATCGCGATTGCGCTGGTCTATCCCATCGCGCTCCGCGAGGCCGAGGATGTGAAATCGGAGATGGCCGCCGCGTCGTTCGATATCGCCATCATCACGGAATCACAGACCGCCAACTATCATCGCGGCGACATCGATTACCTGCGCAGCGCGCTCACATTAGCCTTCAATCAACTCGTGCAGGAGGATGTCGTGGCCGAGGCCGTCGCGGCGTTGGATGCAGGGATTGACCGTTTCGCAAGCTCTATCGTACATCCATCGCCCATCGTGCAACGCCTGGCCGGCATTCTTGGATTGAGCGAACCGGCCAATCTCAAAGATCGCCACAATCACTTCGTCTCCACCGCCCATATCAGCGGCCTCGTCATCACCAACGCCTTGATCTTCCAGGAAATTCTCACCAACTTCAATACCCAAGTGTGGCCCTTGCAAAAAGTGGAACTTTACGATGACATTTTGGGCGCATTTGTTCATCACTGGGCCACCATCATGGATGATATTGACTACTATCCGATCTTCCACATCGCTCAAGAGCTGGTCGCTAACCTGACATCCCATCAGGATTTAGCTGCTTTTCAGGCGCTCATCGATGCCGCCAGGGCCATTGTGCGCAACAAGGCCGCTCTCCGGCACGATCTGATGGGCCGCGTCTATCATCGGCTGCTGGCGGATGCCAAATACTTGGGCACCTACTACACCTCCATTCCCGCCGCGACGCTGCTGCTGCGCCTGGCGCTTAACGCGGAGGATTGGGACATCGCTTGGCGCGACTTGGATGCGGTCGCCGCGTTCCAAGTGGCAGATTTGGCCTGCGGAACCGGCACCCTGTTGATGGCCGCCGCCGATGCATTGGCCCACAACTACATCAGCGTGACGGCCGCCGCCGGGGAAAAGCTTGTCCTGGCCGAGATGCATCAGGTGCTGGTCGGATCGGTCATCCACGGCTACGATGTGTTGGCCTCGGCCATTCACCTCACCGCTTCGACGCTGGCGATGCGCGCGCCGGAGATGACCTTCAAGAAGATGAACCTCGTGAGCCTGCCCCTGGGCGGCGAGGATCACCACCTCGGCAGCATCGAATTCCTGCGCGAAGGGCAATATGTCCTGGAGGGCTTCACCGATCTCTTTGGCGCGGTCTCCCAAGGGCAGCGCGTCACCGGCGCGGGGACCGAAACCATCGAAGTGCCCACGCCGCCCGCCTTAGACCTCTGCGTGATGAATCCGCCGTTTACCCGCAGCGTCGGGGGCAACCTGCTCTTCGGCTCCTCGCCCGACGCCGAGCGCCAAGCGATGCGCAAGGAGCTGCGGGATTTGCTCCGCAAACAGAGCATCCGGGCCAGCGCCACAGCGGGCTTGGGCGCGATTTTCGTCGCGATTGGCGATAAATACCTCAAGCCGGGCGGGCGCATCGCGCTGGTGTTGCCCAAGGCCCTCATCTCCGGCGTGGCCTGGGGCAAGACCCGCGATCTATTCCGCGAAGATTATCAACTTGAGACGCTCATCGTCAGTCAAGACCCAGAGCAGTGGAACTTCTCCGAAAGCACCAGTCTCAGCGAGGTGCTGCTCATCGCGCGCAAAAATCAGCCCGCAGATGCAACCTCGGATAATGGCACAGAAGCCTCGCCGGACGACGCGCGCGTCACCGCGATCAATCTCTGGCGCAACCCACAGACCGCCTACGACGCCTTAGCCGTGGTGCAAGTGCTGCGTCAGCACACCCCGCCGGACATTGTCGACGGCCAGGGCGCGGTGTCGCTGTGGGTCGGACGACAGAAAGTGGGCGAGGCCATCGCCTACCCCTGGGCCGATCTGCGTCAGCGCGAGAACTGGATGCTCCCCTGCGCCTTCGCGCAAGGCGATCTCATCCGCACGGCCTATCATCTGCTGCGCGGGCGGCTCAAACTGCCCGGATATAGCCAATCCCACGCTATTCCCCTCACCCCTCTCCAACGCCTTGGCGTCTTAGGCCCCGACCGGCGCGATATTTACGACGGCTTTGATCGCGTTGAGCACACCACGGCCTACCCCGCCTTCTGGGGCCATAGCGCCGACGACGTGCTGACGATGGCTCAATCCGCCAACTGTTATTTGGAACCCCTCAGCCAGCCGAAGAACGGTCGTCCGCTGCGCAGAACGGAACAACTCTGGCCCTTAGCCGGTCGCTTGCTGCTGGCCGAACGATTATGGCTTAACACCCAAAGAACGCCCGCCGTCTATCTGCCGCGACCTGTGCTGAGTAATGTCTGGTGGAGCTTTGCCTTGCGAGAGGATGTGGATGGCTCCGCCGTCAGCAAAGTCCTGGCCCTGTGGCTTAACTCAACTTTGGGATTGCTCATTCTGCTCGCCAGCCGGGACGAAACCCGAGGCGCGTGGATCGATTTCAAGAAGGGCAGCCTGCAAAACTTCCCGCTCTTAGATATCACAGCCCTCACGGACGATCAAATCGCGACCTTGGCCGCCGTCTACGATCAATTCAGCCACGAGACACTCCTCCCCTTCCCGCAGATGGCCGCCGATGACGCCCGCGCCCAAATCGACGCGGCGATGGCCTCCGCGCTCTACCTGCCCGACCTGACGACCCTTCGCACCCTCCTGGCGCAGGAACCCGTCATCTGCCTGCGGCAGTTGTGAGGCGGAGGTGTTGATCCAGCCCGCAGAAAAATCGCGGGCTCAAAGCCGACTGAAATGGAGAATGATTCCCGGGATTGAGTCGGCTTTCAGCCGACTTCAGCTTTGAGACGGGTAGTTCACTGCCCGGCGTTTTTATCCTCCCGGAGAGGACACCGCCGCGCCCGGTATGAAAACACCTCGGCTCAACACCAATAAAGCCTCGAATTTGAGCGTCGCGCCACGACGGCCCCGCTCCATTCGTGTCGCATTTCCCCATCCTACCCTGAAACCAACCCATCTCTTGCCCCTCGTCGAATTCCGGTTATCATGAAATTGATGGTCAATTAGAAAACCTACATTGGGCAGAATATACGATGATGGTCTGTGAGAATGGCCATTAAA
>JBKHCQ010000316.1:0-4466 GCA_046541755.1 Anaerolineales bacterium
CTCCTTGGTGGATAGATACTATCAAAGCTCCCAAGGATCCCCAGCTTTGGCGATTTCACCCCTGGCGCGTTCCTCATCGTAGGCCTGCCACCACTCGCGGATTAGCTTCTGCATCCGCGAGTGGTGGATCACGTCCTCGAAGGTCGCTTGCTGCTCGGCGGTCAGGTCGCCGTACGCGCCGCGCTCTTCGAGAACGGCCTCGACGCCTTTTTCGAGCACCTCATCCAAAAAATCACGCTTTACGAAGACCAACCCGGCCAACTGAACAATGTCCTGATACCCTTCCTTCATCACAACCTCCTAAGATAATAAGTTACTTAGAAATGGATGATGCCCCCGGTTGGTTACCTATGGCGACCGGAACGTCTCCCTATAAGTATACTATCTTTTGAAGATTTACTAAAGCTCTGCCACCTCTGGGGATCGATTGTCATGCACCCACGATCAAGTCTGGGGGATCAGGCGGGCGTAATCATCGGCCGAGCCGCCATCCAAACAGCAGGTGATGATCTCCCGACCCAGCGGATCGAGATCGGGAACGTTGAATTGTTGGAGGCAGGCGCGGAAGAAATCGTAGAGAATTTCGGCCCTCGCGTCGTAGCCGGCCTCGCCCACCTCCGGCTGGGTCTCGACGCGCAGGAATTTTTGGGAGACCATGCGCCCTTCGACCTGGAGGTGGCGCGGCAGGTAGCCCAGCAGGGGCGAGCGCGCCGGCGCATATACGGCTCTGGATAATTCGCCGCGACGCCGTTGCGCACGCGCGAGACGGTCGCTTCCAGCACGCGACCGCGCCCCGGCACATCGTAGGCGACCTCAAAATGATGGCTGCCCAATCCGCCGCACGCCAGGTTGACCAACTCGTTGATCGAACTGGCGATAGTCAGATCGGGACAGGCCTCCACGACGCGAGCGGCGTCCTCAGGTAGATGAAATCGTTGCCAGTTCATGATACAAATCTCCTTTTCGTTACCCTTGCGAAGGTTGCGGATGGATTTACTTTCAGATGAGTTTCAGAAAAGCAGACGTAACCGGTGTGAGACGATATAACGTAACCTTCGCAAGGGTTAGACTTACTTGAATTTACAAGGACGCCCGCGCCGCATCGATCACAGGCCCGCAGATTTCCCAGAGGGCGTTTTCGGTGTTGCCCAAGAGGGTGACGAGCAGCGCTTCAGCGACGAAGTACTCCGAGATAAAGGCCACGCCCGGATCGCCGCCGATGGCGTAGTAGGAGCGGAGTTCCCCCCGGCTCTTGGTGATCCAGACACCGTAGCCGTAGAATCGCTCTAGCGTCTCATCGTCATCCCCCGTGGCGATGTGGGGCGTGAGCATAGTAGCGGTCATCTCCGCGCTCAGGAGCCGATGGCCGAGCAGCGCGTCCCAGAATTTCGCCATGTCGGGCGCGGTGGTGAACGCGCCGCCATCCGGCCCGCCAATGATGGGGATGCTGTAGATGTTGGTGCGCCACTGGCCGTCCTCTGCGCCTTCGTCGCCTTCGTCCAAGATATAGCCGGAGGCCGTGCGCGCCGGCAATTGATCCAGCGCGAAGTAGCCGGAGTCGTCCATCCCGGCGGGCGCGAAGATGTGCTGCGCGACGTACTCGGTGAACGGCATCCCGCTCTGCTGCTCGACGATCAAGCCCAGCACGATGAAGCCGGCGTTGCTATAAGAAAAGCGCGTGCCCGGCGCGAACTTCATCGGCTCGTTCTGGAAAAGCGGCAGCATGTCGCGCGGTGAGCGCATCAGGTACATCGGGCGCTCGCGCCACAGCAATTCGTATTCCTCGTCGTCCATGATCTCCTCGTCGAAGTAGTCAGGGATGCCGGAACTGTGGGTAAGGATCTGGCCCACGGTGATGTCGGGATCGAAGTGGGGGAAGTCAATGTCAAGGCAATCAGCGAGCCGCGTATCGAAGCTCAACTTGCCCGCCCCAACGAGTTGGCAGATGGCGACGCCGGTGAAGACCTTACAGCCCGACGCGATGCCAAAGCGGGTGTTGACCCGGTTGGGGATCTGTTCGGCGCGATTGGCGAAGCCGTAGCCCTGAGCGAAGATCTGCGCGTCGCCCTGTTGCACAAAAATCACGCCGGAGAATGGATCATCCGCCTGCCCGGCTGGAACTGCGCTCGAAATCTTGGCTATATCAAATGTCATCTTTCTTCTGCTCCTTTGAGGAAAATATCACAGAGCCGATGAGCCGCTATCCGAGCTATCATAACACGAAATCACACCCTTGCCAGGAGGTGGAGGTTTGAAAATGGAAAATGGAAAATGGAAAATGGGAGTTGGAAGACTATTCACCGGCCACTTCTTAGCTCACGGATCATCACGGATGACTCTACTGAAAAAGGTCAGGCGGCGACAAAGGGTGGGGGAAACAAGGTAAGATCACGGTCTTTAATGCCCTTGTTTCCCATTTTTAGAACGCCTGGCTATCAAAAGGGGGCGTCAGCCCTATGAATTTGCCTGTTTCCGAGTTATTTCAGTGGAATCACGGATTAACACAGATATTTTTTGATTGGCTCTTGTTGGTTTTTAGATAAAATGGGGTGCGAATGATGCTCATGCTCTGTTACATTGAGTTTCACGGAGTTTTTCACAGAGATACACAGAGAGATAGTGCTCTCTGTGTCCAAATTAAACCACTGGATGATTTCCCCCGATTTCCTATATGAGCCGAGCTACTTTACATAATACGAAATACGTTTTGTATCTGTTTAGTTCTATGAGCAGACCAAGGTGCAACGCCCTTAAACCGAAGGAAAAACAACGCCTCATGCAGTAATATCGGGTAATAAACCCAAAAGTGCGTTGCACCTCACAAAACTAAAGGGTTACTACGTTTTATGCCCCCTATCCCCATACTATCTTTGTCATTCTAGTGGAGTATGGTATAATGCCACGTTGCTGAGGTTACCGAATTACGCTCAGAACGAGTATCTCTCAGCCTGAGAATGATGGAAGCTCACACAAAGCCTTACTGATTAAAATCATTTCGGGGAGATATAAAATGAACTTGGTAGAATCACTAGAACGACAAATGGCCAAGCCCAATGCCGATGTTCCTGAACTGCGACCGGGCGATAGCGTCCGCGTTCACCTGGAAATCGTCGAAGGTCAGCGCCGCCGCGTCCAGGTTTTCCCTGGCACAATCATCCGGGTACAGGGCGGCAGCGTGAACAAAACCTTTACGGTGCGTCATATTGGAGCACATGGCATCGGCGTAGAGCGAACTTTTTTGTACTACTCGCCGCGCGTCAAGAAGGTCGAAATTGTTCGCCGCTCGAAAGTTCGCCGCGCCAAGCTGTACTACCTCCGGGAGCGCCGGGGCAAGGCTGCCCGTCTGAAGGAACTGCGCAAATAGCGCGTTACCAGATCAAAAACAGATGCGGCCACTCATTGGGATCACCGGGCGGAAGGATTCTTCCGCCCGGTTACATCATGCGCCGATGCACGCCGTCGGGACGACGTACACCCATGCTATCCGACACGTCGGCGGCGCGCCGGTCATCTTGCCCCCCACCTTGGCGGCGGCGGATTGGGTGACGCTACTGGCGCGATTGGACGGGCTGCTGCTCACCGGCGGCGAGGATGTCGCGCCGAGCTATTACGGGCAGGGGGAAGAGCCAGGACTGGGCGGCGTGGATCAGGTGCGCGATCAGTCCGAGTTGGGGCTAGTCAAAGCCTGGCTTGAGGCGCGCCAAAATCGCCCCCTGTTAGCAATCTGTCGCGGGCATCAGGTGCTCAATGTCGCGCTGGGCGGTGCCCTCTATCAAGATATCGCCACGCACATCCCGGCGGCGCTGGATCACGCCTACAGTCCGGGGCGCCCGATGGAACAACTGGTGCACAGCGTCAAGATCGCGCCGGAGAGCCGCCTGGCGCAGATTTTGGGCGCGACGACTCTCCAGGTCAACAGCGCGCACCATCAGGCAGTCAAGACGCCGGGAGAGGGCCTGGCGGTCGTCGCCCGCGCGCCCGATGGCGTCATCGAGGCGACCGAATTGCCGACGCATCCCTTCGCGCTCAGCGTGCAGTGGCACCCGGAAGCGATGGTCAAACTCAGCGCATCGATGTGGCCGCTCTTCGAGGCGTTTGTCCAAGCGGTGAAGTAACATCTGAATCAACCCAACGCACCATGGCAAAAGGCGGGAGATACTCTCCCGCCTTTTTTGATTGAACGACTCGATATGACTGGAAATTACCCCTCGTCTGTCTGCAACGTGATGGGGCGCCCCTGCTTAAACGATTCCAACTGAGTCTCCAATTCGATGCGTCGCGCATCCGCCGCCGATTTACCTTCCGCGATGAGACGGTCAATATTGCGCTGAATCTCCTGCTGCAATTCCGAGCCGGACTTCGGCGCAAAGATAATCGCCAAGCCGCCGCCCACAATCACACCCGACATCAACCCAACCAGAAAAGAAAGTACCTTTCGCATTTTTTTCACCTCCATCTCCATTGAA
>JBKHCQ010000317.1:0-4440 GCA_046541755.1 Anaerolineales bacterium
CCAAAAAATCCCCAGAAGCGCTTATTGCGCCCCTGGGGATTTTTTTGGGCTGCTAATGGGGTCAGAGCGTGTATCCGATTAGAATCACGACCATCAGGCTCACCAACATCAGCCAGAAGAAGAGGCCGACGGCGAGCGCTGTCTCCTCCTCCGCGGGCGTGGTGGGCGTGGCGGCCCTTCGCGTGCGAGGTGTGCGCGGCGCGCGGGGCCTACCCGGTAGGCGCGGCGGACGCGGCGGCACGGCGGCGGCCAAGATCAAGGCGAAGAGCAAGCCGACTAACAGGAATGGCAGCCAGTAGATCTCAAAGAGCGGCGGGCCAATCGGCTCGATCCAGAGGCCGCCGGCCCACGCGGCTAAGAAGATGACCACGAGAAAGAGCCACCACACATCCCACGGCCCACGATAACGAAAGGCCACGAAAAAGAATCCCGTCAATAGCAAAGCAATGGCCAGCGCAAAGACAAATTCTGCAAAGAACATCCGTTAGGCTCCTTTTCGTAACTGCTCAGTTCTATAAACGCAGCTCCAAGCCCGCGTCCCCACACGCTCAGACCCGAAGGATTTCTCTTTTTTAGGATGAGATACCCTTCGGGTCTGAAGATGCTAGCTTCGAGCGTAGCGCCCTATTAATTCCGTCTCCGTGATGATGTGCCCTCGCATCCAATCGATGACCTGTTGGCGCGTGGCGCCTGCCGGGAGATCGATCTTCATATCCAGCGCATAGAGGCGGAAGTAGTAGCGGTGCGCCGGGCCGGGCGGGGGGCAAGGCCCGCCATACCCCACATCGCCAAAATCGTTGCGCCCATGGACGCCGCCCCACGGCAGTTCCGCATCCCCAGGGACGTCCTCCGCCAAACTTTCTTCTGCAGGCGGAATATTATAGAGCACCCAGTGCGACCACACGCCGTTCGGGGCATCGGGGTCATCGCAAATCAGCGCAAAACTCTGGACATCGTCGGGTGCGCCCGACCACGTCAGCGGCGGCGAAACATCCGCCCCCTCACACGTGTACTGCGTCGGAATCGTCTCGCCCGAAGCAAATGCCTCACTCGTCAACCTCAGATCCATAGCGTCCTCCTTGAGATGTATCTCTTTGTATCTCTTAACAAGTAACCTTGCGAAGGTTCCGCATAACGTTTGCAGTCGTGCGATTCCTGCTGAAAAAGTCACCGGGCTAATTGCAGGTAACTCACAAACCTTCGCAAGGGTTAGCTTCCCATCACTAGAGCCTGCTCGAGGTCAGGGCGTCAGGGCGTCACATTCTCTCGGCTATGCTCCGGCTTCTCCGGCTCATAAGGCGGCAGATTCTCGATAAAGTCTGAAGCGACGGCTAAATGGACTTCGCCCTCCTGGATCAGGTCAATCCACGGCGTGGGGATCAGCTTCTCCTCGGTCAGCAGCAAACCCTGTGAGATCACGATGTGCGTCACGCGGTTCTGCTCCTGCTCCGTCATCACAGCTTCGACATTGCCCACGTGCTCGCCGTCCTTGGCGAAAACATGAGCGCCTTCCTGCAAGGGCACCACATCCGAAGGGATATTTTGTTTCTCCACGGCGGCGATGTAGGGCGGCGGGGTGTAGCCGCCCTGGCCCGGAAAGGTTACAAAACCCGCGCGATCCCACCAGCGCGTCCCCGCGGGCGGATACCAATAGAAGGTCGTCGCGCTCGCCTCTTCTTCCACCTCTTCTTCCATCTCTTCTTCCAACTCGGAGACCCGAACATAATGGGTCTCCTTGAAATCCGGCAGCGCCGACCAATCCTCGACCTTCTCCCGCAACATCACGCTATCCTCGGTGGCGACATCGACCAAATTGATATCCACGACTTTCGTGGTGGGCAGCAGGAATCCCTTCTCCACAACGATGTGGGTCACTTCCCGCGTGCGGGGATCGATGACCACGCGCCTCACCGCGCCCAACTTCTCCCCATCCGTTGTGATAACATCCGCACCTTTAGAAATTAACATCGCAAGCCTCCTTTGCTTTGTGTTGCTTTGTGTTGCTTTGTGTTGCTTTGTGCTCTCTCAGGTAACGTAAATATGCTCCATCTTCCGGCCGATCCGGCGGACGCCCTCGTAGAGATAGGCGTAGATCGTGTAGGAGCCTTTCTCGCTCCCGGTGATCTCAGCCGAGTAGCGTGCTTCCTCACCCGCATCTAGCGCCTTGGTCTCGACCGAGGCCAGCTCTTCGAACTCGCCGCTGGGTGTATCGGCCCAGAACTCCAACGTCAGTCCCCCGCTGGGATTTAGCCCGCGGACGACGGCCTCGCAACGGATGGTCGTCTCCAGCGCCGGATACGGTTCGGTCATCGCGAAGAGGCTAACTAATTCGGCGGCCTCCTCACCTACCGTGATCAACATCCCCGGCGTCTCCCAATGGAAAGTGTCGCCATCCTGCCAACCGTCAACCGTAGCATAGACGCTGGTCGTGCCATTGGCTGCCACCTGGAAAGGAATCAACCGCTCCTCATCCGGCGACAGCACCGCGACATAGCTGCCCGTCCTGTAGACGTTGATGCTATAGGCGTCTAAAGAATTCAAGCGCACATCCAAGCCCGTCAGCGGCTCCGCGCCGATGTTCTTCAAGCGCAACGTCAGCCACCGCATCCCCGCCGGAACGCTCTTGGGATTGATCTCATACTCAAGTGGAAATCTCGTCGCCATTTGTGTGCCCTCCTTAGTTCTTTGACTCTCTTTTCACTCATCCTTACCATCCTTTCAGCTTAAGTATATCAAGCCAGGAGACGCGCTATCGCTGACGTGTGTTGGGTCTCCCGTTGCGTTCCGTTAGATAAGTTGGATTTGTGTTGCATTCACCCATCAAACACCCATCAAGGCGTCCCACCCCAAAGGCAAACCGGCCCATCCGCTTGCGCGAAGGGGCCGGTCTCTGGACGACAGCCGATATACTTATCGCAACGTGATGTTACATCTGATCTACCTGCGCCACATACGCCTCGATATCGAATTTACGCTCCAGGCCGCCGGCGCTCATGTAGCGCACCTTGCCGTAGACCGCGCGCTCTTTCCAGGCGCGGTCGTGCTTGCCGAAGCACCACGCCACGCCCGCGTAGCCGTTGGGATCGCGCCCATCAAGCTCGTAGCGATGGTTCAGCGTCAGCGCGATGCGAAACGCCTCCGCCGGGTCGGGCGTCCACTCCAGGATCTTCTTGCCCCAGTACATCCGCATATAGCCGTGCATCTTGCCCGCGCGCACCATCTGGAGCTGCGCGGCGTTCCAGTAGGGATCGTGCGTGCGCGCCGCCTCGAACGCTGCGAGGTCGTAGACGTAAGTGCGCGGATCATCCGCGTGCTCGGCCAGCGTCTCGCTGGCCCAATTCGGCAGGCACGCCAACGAGTCGTAATCAGGATTGTAATGGCAGAAATTCATGCTCAGTTCGCGGCGGACGATGAGTTCCTCTAAGTAAGCCTCGCGATTTTCGGCGGCGACGTTCTCGGCGGCCCGGATCTGCAAAGTGATGTAGAGCGGCGAGATTTGCCCAAAGTGCAGGTAGGGGCTGAGGTGCGAAAGATAATCCTCGCTTGGTTCGTTGCGCTTCTCATTGTAGTGCGTCAGCTTGTGCGCGATGAACGCTGCCAGTCGCTGCCGCGCGCGCGAAGGGCCGCCGCGAAAGGTCGTGACGCGCTCGGCGCTCGCGTCCACCCCAATGTGCGCGAGGAGGGCGCCGATGTCGCTTAGGTCGGCCTCCGCATTCTCGATCTGCTCTTCAAAATGGAGAGCGAGGCTGGCGCGCGCGACGGGCGTCGCTTCCAAGGGGATGAGGAAGGCCTCCAAATGGCGGTGCAATTTGCGGCGGAGCGTGTAGGCGGCGTACTCCTCTTTCTCAGAAACCGTCTCGATGGGCACGACGACATCGCTCTCCACCTGGACGAGCCGCGTCGCTAAGTTGCGCGCCACCTCGTCGCGCCACGCGCGCTCGATGCGCAGGTAACCGCGATCGGTCACAACGAGCGCGGCATCGGCGGCCAGCATCCCGACGGCTTCGACCGGCGGGCGGCGGAGCACCAGCAATCGAATGCCCCGCTCGCGGAGCGCCTGCTGCGTCTCGCGCAGGCCCTCGAGCATAAAGGCGTAGGCGCGCCGCGTGGCCTCCGGGAAGTCCGCCGTCAGCCCAAAGACGGCTATAACCGGCGTCTGGCGCGCGTTCGCCTCGCGGATGGCATATTCCAGCGCGTGATTATACGTCGCCCGCTGCGCGTGCTGCATCCAATAGAGAATGTACTTTCCGTTGCGGGGCGCGGCATCATTGAGAAATTGGACGCGCTCGGTGTGGATCATTATGGGGCCTCCCTGGCCAACCTTTGCGAAGGTTACGCGATAGTATTTCAACTGAGGTGCATCTGCACATCTAAGATGATTCTCAATGTAGATGCTGGCGCAACCTTCGCAAGGATGAATTACTCACATCTCCTATCCAA
>JBKHCQ010000318.1:0-4432 GCA_046541755.1 Anaerolineales bacterium
TTCTCTATTCTCTATTCTCTATAATGGTTGGATCGGCGTGCTGCCAGCGCAGCAGCGAGCGCTCGATCTGGGCCAGCAGGGCGTAGATGATCAGCGCAATCGCCATCAGCGTGAAAATGGCGACGAACATCATCGGCATATCGTAGAGGTTTTGTCCCTGCTTGACCAGATAGCCCAATCCCCGGCTGGATGCGACGAACTCCCCGACGACCGCGCCCATCCCCGCCAACGTGCCGCCCACCTTCAGCCCGGAGAGAAACGCGGGGAGCGCGGCGGGGATCTCCAATTTGAAGAGCACCACGTGAGGCGGCGCTTCCAACATCCGAAAGATGTCGCGCAGCTTCGGATCGATGCCCTTGAGGCCGGCGACGACGTTGACCAAAATGGGGAAGAAGACGATCAATGCGCAGACGACGACTTTGGAGAGCAGGCCCGGCCCAAACCAGACCGTCAGCAGTGGGGCTAACGCTACAATCGGCACGGCCTGCGAGGTGACGATCACCGGCTCCAGCAGATAGGCCAGCAAACGGCTGTGCGCCACGCTGTAGCCCAATCCCAATGCCGTGATGGTGCCCAAGAGCAGCCCCAGCCCCATCTCCACCAGCGTCACCCGCGTGTGAAGATAGAGCGTCCCATCGCCAGCCAACTTGAAAAAGCGCCGCGCGACATCGGCGGGGGTGGGGAGCAGGAATTGGCGCGGCGTCTCCCCGATCCAGAGCATCGCCGCTTGCCATAAAATAAAGACCAACACCATCGAGAGTAGGTAGAATGGCAAGGATTGATACGAATTCGAGCCGTTCCTCTGGGTTGCTTTGGCGGGCTGATTGATGGCCATGTGCGATTCACTCCTCATGAAAAAAGCCCCGAAGTTTATCACTTCGGGGCATAGTATAGCAACCACAACACACGTGTGCCTTCTCTCATCCGGACTTGGCTGTTTCAGAACCAGTAGGTCTGGAACAGCCTTCACCGTCGGCCCCGGATTTTCACCGGGTCAATGCGTGAGCATCGTGCTCGCTGCACTCGCGGGCTTGGGCGCGAAAACGCCCTCACCGCCGGTCGGGATTTGGCCCTGTGGCCCTACCCTGCCCCGAAGGTTGCACGCTTAAGTATATCATACTCTGCCGGAACGTCATCCTTTTGCGCGATAGCGATGCTCGATCACCAAGCTTACCAACATCAGCGCCAGCGCGCCGCTGCACATCGGCGGCGCGGCAGCAGGCTGAGAGGGCGTCGACGTGGGCGTTGGTGCGGTCTCTCCTGGAGGCGTCGGTGTGGCTTCTTCTCCATTCGGATCGGGTGTGACATGAGGCGTGATCGTGGGTGTTGCGTCTGGGGACGGTGCATCGTCCGCGCCAGCGCCCAACACAAATCGATACGCCGCGCCGTCCGCCGCGACGAAGATCGTGCCCTCGCCCAGCGCGAAATAGCTGGCCCACGTCGGATGCGCCGCCAACTGGGCGTGGTACGCCTCCGACATAAAGACGAGCTCCTGCGCGCTCATCTTATCCGGCACATAGGCCGTATCGACGCACTGTTGCCCGTCGCAGAGGAAGGTCTTGTCGCCCACATATCGCACCGCTGAGGGAGCCGCCCCCTCACTCTGCTCGTTCGTTGGCGGGGCGCTCTCATTGGCGGCGGGCGGTGCGTTAGATCCCCCCAATCCCAACCGCATCTTCGCATCCTCGACGGCGCTCTGTCCACTCGGCGCGTCAGGCGTCATCGCCGCGAACTCCTCCGCCGCGCGCTCGCGTCCCGCCGTGGAGAGCGCCTCCTCCTGCTCCTCGACCAAGAAGGACGTGTACGGCGTGATGATGCCATATTGCAGGCTCAGCGTGACCACGGCGGCGATCCACTCCTCGTTTTCCCCGTGCAGCCGAATTTGTGTCAGTAGATGGCCGATCTTGCGCGCGGCCCACAGCCGCGGGATGAACGCTTGCTCCTCCTCGGATTGGAACGCTACATCATATTGATATACTTGCTGTGTGCCCTCGACGGCGCCGCGCAACTCGATGGGCTGCTCACCGCTTCCCCGATAGCGGCCCGTCACGATCAGTTGTGTGCCGGCATATAGATCGGGCAGCGGCTGGGGATAGACATCGTGTACCTGAACATCGCCGAAATCTAGCGCGATATCCGTCAGGAGCGGGCTTTGGATCTGGGCGTAGAAGCTCGAGACCTGCTCATCGATCTTTTCCTCCGGCGTCACGTAGGCCGGGCGGCCCTTGTGCTCCTGCGATAATTGATCCAGCAGCAGCGTGTTGACATCGTAGCCAACACCGAAGGGGAAAATCCGCGCCGAGGACGGCGCCTCCTGAGCCAATGTAGTGAGTAGTGTGTTGGTTTCCAAAATGCCCTCTGTGGGCAATCCATCCGTTAAAAAAATTATGACGGTTGGGCGCTCGGCGTCAGCCTGGGCCAGCGCCTCAGAGAGCGCTAAATAGATGTTTGTTCCTCCAATCGCTTCTAACTTGTAAATCCAGTCGATGGCCTCGGTCGCTTCGGAGGGCGGTTGGAGGGCCGGCGCATAGCTCTGCACTCCGCTGCTGAACGCAATCACATTGAAGCGATCCTCTGGGTTGATGTGTTGTAAGATATAGGTCATCGCGTCCTTCGTCTGGGCTAATTTGTCGCCGTCCATCGAGCCGGAGGTATCGGCGACCAGAAAGACGTCGCGAGGGACAACGCGCGTCCGCTCCGTGGGCAAGCTGGGCGACAGCAACAGTAGAAAGTACCCCTCCTCTTCCGGTGGCTGATGCGTCAGCAAAGTCGCGCCAATCTCTTGCGGATCTGTGCCGGCATACAGTTCAAAATCGCGATTGGGGTAGATATGATGCGCTTCATAACTGATCGTCGCTTTATATGCACCTTCCCGTTGAATCACACATTCATCCTGATGGCTGGGGGAGTAGATGGCCCCCAGCGCCGTCGGCGAGCTTAGGGCGACATGCACGCTCACCTGTTCCAGCGGCTGCGCGGAGAAGCGCTCCGTATCCAAGGGATAGTGATAGTACAACAGTTTATCTGCCACCGGCAGAATCTGGGTGTAGGTCAATTCGATTCGCCGTTCCTCCCCCGGCGGGATCGGGAAGATCCGCGCCCGCACAGCATCGCGCCCTACATACTCCAACAACGCCGGATCGCGCTGCTGGCGCACATAGCCCTCGTAAATATCACGCGCCTCCTCAGCGGGCAAAATCTCCCCCTCCACGCGCTGGCCATCCACCCACATTGTAAACTCCTCAATCACAGCTCCCGGTGGCAGCGGGAAGATATACGTGCCCTCAGCCGAGAGACGTCCATCATTACGAAACACCTGATCCACCTTCGTCGTCGCCACCTGATCATCAATGGTAACCGAGACGCGATGATACTGAATCGTCAACCACGGGTCCCAATCCGGCGGCGGCGCGGGCGGCGGATCAATGATAATAATGCCATCAGCTAATGCGATCATTGGATGAGCTAACATCCCCAGTGCAAGGATAAGAGTCGATAAGGCTTTGACTTTCTTCATCGTAAGGATCTCCTTTCAGATACCGGCGCTATGCTCCTATTTCTAAGACGTTAGACTATCGTTAAAAGTTCCTCTTGACAAAAAAGGGAGGGATGGTAGAATTCCTGCTCGTGCTTAGGGGAGGCCCTGAGCGCGGGAGATTAACAAGGAAAGAGACGCAGTGGAGATAGCGAGAGCCTCTTGACAAAAGCGGGGGGCTATGGTAAGATTAAGGACACTGTGAGAGAGAGGGAGGACGAGACTGGGGGCGAGATAAGCGCCTAAGTCGTCGGGGCTGATGCGGGAGCATCGGCCTTCTCTATCTAAGAACTTTAACAGCTAAAGAGTGGTAAGAAGGAAAGCGGGCGTCCGTATTAGGCAGTAACGGACTCTACTCAGAGGAGTAGAGATGATCAACAAAGACGGAGAGTTTGATCGTGGCTCAGGATGAACGCTAGCGGCGCGCTTAACGCATGCAAGTCGAGCGATGAGGCCCCTTTGGGGGTACATCAGCGGCAGACGGGTGAGTAACACGTAGGTAACCTACCCTCGAGACGGGGATAACGCCTGGAAACGGGCGCTAATACCCGATGACCTTAGGTGGGGGAGAACCAGCTAAGGAAAGGCGATAGTGCTTGAGGAGGGGCCTGCGGCCCATCAGTTAGTTGGTAGGGTAACGGCCTACCAAGGCGAGGACGGGTAGGGGGTGTGAGAGCACGGCCCCCCACACTGGGACTGAGACACGGCCCAGACTCCTACGGGAGGCAGCAGCGGGGAATATTGCGCAATGGACGGAAGTCAGACGCAGCGACGCCGCGTGGGTGAAGAAGGCCTTCGGGTTGTAAAGCCCTTTTCTGTGGGAAGAGGAAGGACGGTACCATAGGAATAAGCGTCGGCTAACTACGTGCCAGCAGCCGCGGTAAGACGTAGGACGCG
>JBKHCQ010000319.1:0-4416 GCA_046541755.1 Anaerolineales bacterium
GCCGGGATTCCCAAACACGTCAGCCCGCACACCTTCCGCCATAGCTTTGCCACCCCTTACTTGAGGCCGGTTACGATATCCGCACCGTTCAGGAACTCCTCGGCCACAAAGATGTGAAAACGACGATGATCTATACCGGATGGTTTTTATCCGCCATGTCCTCAACCGCGGGCCTCTCAGTGTCCGCAGCCCGCTGGATCAATCATAAAAAGCCCCTTCCCCCTCACACCGCCACGATCTCCTTGAAGTGCTCCACGTAGGCCAGGGATTGGTGGCGGAAATAGGTGTTGTAGAGATCGGCGTAGTGGCCGCTCTGGGCCATCAGCGCGTCGTGCGTACCTTCCTCGATGATTTCGCCGTGGGCCATCACCAGGATGCGGTCGGCGTGGCGCACGGTGGAGAGCCGGTGGGCGATGACGATGGCGGTGCGGTCCTCCATCAGGGTCTCCAGCCCCTCCTGGATTTGCATCTCGGTGAAGGGATCGACGCTGGCGGTCGCCTCGTCTAAGATGAAGATGGCCGGGTCCTTGAGCAGGACGCGCGCCAGCGCCACCAACTGCCGCTGGCCCATCGAGAGGTTCGCGCCGCGCTCGCCCACGTCCGTCGCCAGGCCCTCCGGCAGATCGGCCAGCCAATCACCGTGGGAGATGCGCTGCGCCGCCCGGCTGATCGCCTCGTCGCCGGCCTCCGGGCGCCCGTAGCGGATGTTATCGGCCACGCTGCCGGAGAAGAGGAACGGCTCCTGCGGCACCACGCCGATCTGTTGGCGATACTGCTGCAAATCCAGCCGGCGGATGTCCCGCCCGTCGATGAGCAGCTCGCCGCCCTGGAACTCGTAGAAGCGCGTGATGAGGCGCGCTATGCTGCTCTTGCCCGCGCCCGTGTGCCCGACCAAGGCTAACGTCTCGCCCGGCGCGATCTCCAACGTGAGGCGGGGCAGCACGGTCTCCTCGCGCTGATAAGCGAAGGTCAGATCGCGGAACTCGATGCGCCCGCGCAGCTTCGTCACCGGCTCGTTAGACTCCTGGATAACTTTAGGCTCGGCATCGATGAGGGCGAAGACGCGCTCGGCGGCCGAAAGCCCATCCTGGAACTGGCTCCAAAACGAGGCAATGTTCATCATCGGCCACCAGAAGAAGCCCACCGCCTGCATAAAGAGATACCAATCGCCCGGCGTGACCGCGCCCTCGCGCGTGGTGAGGCCACCCGCGTAGACCAGCGCGGCGACGCCGATGCCCGAAGCCAAGCCCATAATCGGGAAGATGGTGTTGATGACCAGGCCGCGCCGCGCGCCCACGTGATAAGCCTGGGCGTTGTTAGCCTCAAAGGTGTCGTAGATCGCGCGCTCCTGCCGGAAGCTCTTGGCGATCATAATGCCGCTGATCGATTCCTGGATCTGCGCGTTGATCTTGGCCGTCACGCGGCGGGCGCGGCGGGTGACGCGGCGCGCGATCCGCCGGAAGCTGAGCGCGATGGCGACGGCGAAGGGCGACATCCCCAGCAGCAGGAGCGTCAGGCGCGCCTCGATGTTGAAGAGCCACACGGCCAAGATCAGCACAAGCAGCATCTGGCTGACCAGATCCATCACCAGCGTGGCGACGTTGGAGAAATCCTGCGTATCGGAGGTGACGCGGCTGACGATCTTGCCGGAGGGGTGCTCGTCATAGAACGAGAGATCGTGGCCAATCGTCGCGTCGAAGACATCCTCGCGCAGCTTGAGCACCACGTTGCCGATCACCTGCGCCGCAAACCACTGTCGAATGTAGTTGAAGCCCCACGCCGCGACCTCCATCAGCAGTACGCCGCCGGCCATCAGCAGCATCATCCGCGTGGTCGGCTGCGCCTTGATCAAATCGATGGCCCGGGAGATGAGAATCGGCCCGCCGCTGCCGGCAATTGAATTCAGCGTAATCATCGCGCCCACGATTAACATCCGCCGCGCGTGGGGCCGGAAATAGCTGAGAATGCGCCGCACCAACTCGCGGTCGCTGTACGAGCGGTCGTAACTTTCGGTATCGAGTCCGTCTAAAATAAAGCCCATTGTTTTTGTGTCTCCTGTGGGAATTGGGGAGGTTCGTTAGTGTCATAACTCTCCAGGAATTCGCCGGGTGTAATCGTGCTATCCCCACCCGCAACCTACCTGGAGCGCTACTCATCAATCTAAATCGTTACGATTAGGGGATTCTAAAAACACCGTTGTTTAAACCGCCGATGTTTATCGTAGGTTCCCCTAAAAAAGCTTTGTTTTTAATGCAAAGTCGTGAAGATTTTTAAGGTTTGATTTAATTTTATTCATCCCATCACCGTTTTTGATCACGAAAATTAACCTTTACCTTATTTTTCCTTAGCGCCTTGTGCGGCTTTGCGAACCTCTTTAGCTTTTTTCAGTGGAGTCCCCAATGGTCAAATAAGAGTTCGGGCAGGAGCCGTGGATTCTGCGGGTGCAACTTATCCCTTGGCTATGACGTAAGATTATATAGCAGCAGGTTATACATTTAGGTGATCAAAATCAACCGGAGGGTGTAAAAATGAACGCAACGAACGCAACGAAAACGAATGTTAAAGTTTTGGGGTGGCTGTATATTGTTTTAGGCATCTTGGGGATTTTGGTGGGCGCCTTCGTACTCTTTATCCTCCTGGGAACAGGGATAATTGCCCAGGATGGCGAAGCGATGGTAATATTAACCATTATCGGGATGTTCGTCGCCGGCTTGATGACGGTGCTCTCGCTGCCGGGCGTTGTCACCGGAGTGGGATTGCTCAAGTTTCAGAGCTGGGCGCGCGTGTTAGCCATCATCTTGGGCGCGATCAACCTGCCGGCCTTCCCGATCGGCACGGTATTGGGCGCCTACTCGTTCATCGTGTTGCTCAACGACGAGACCAGCGCGCTATTCGCCAAACGTTAACTTCGTTCCTATTATAAGGCAAAAACCAGCGCGGAGATAATAATCTCCGCGCTGGTCTGGTTTCTGGAACCTGTTTGTTGGTTAGTTGTCGGTCACGCTTTGGATAAACGTCCGACTCTCTTCCGCAATCTGTTCCGGCGCGAAGAGGTGAATGTAATGTCCGGCATCCAGCGTGAGATGTTGGCCGCCAACCGCCGTTACGTAAGCGATTAACTGATCCTCCCAATCGTCATCTCCCGCATCTCCTTTCCTGCCCGCGATAAAAAAGTAGAGCGGCGCATCGGGCATCCCGCGCTCAGAGACAATCTGAGCGTTAGTCTGGATCGTGTCCGCTTCTGCCTGCATGTTATCCGTATGCGTGCGGCGGAAAAAGAGCGCGCAGGCGCTTTCGATCTGGTCCGCCGTCAGGCGCCCCTCGCGGATAGCCGGGAAATTATCCTGACACACATCAGGCCCGTAGCGCATCATACCGGTGCGGGATAGAAAGGTAATCACAGGTGAAAATGAGGGCGGCTCGGATTGCGCGGCGAAGTCGGGCGTGACCGCATCCAGCCCTACAATGGCCAGAACCTCATCAGGATAGAGCATGCTCCAATAGATCGCCTCTAGTCCAGCCATCGAGTGGGGAAACAAAACATAGGGCGGGCTTTCCCCGGCCAGTTGTAGCGCCGTGCGCGTCTCGTCCAGGAGCGTATCGATGTCGCGTGGGTCTGACGTGATGTCGCTCCACCCATATCCGGGCCGCTCTACGACGGTAATGCGATAGTCATCCGATAGCCGGCTGTAAAGAGCCTGAAAGTCAAACACAGGGCAACACGTGCCCCATCCCGAAAGAAAAACGAGCGTCACTTCCCCCTCACCCTCGCTGTACACATGCTGCTGGCGGCCATCATCGTTTATGTCCACCAACACGCCCGGCGGCGGATATGCGGCCTTTTCCTCTTGGATGAGTTGCTGATGCTCCCTCGAACTGCTTTGGACAATGAAAGCTAAGCCCGCAACCAGCAGTATCAACAGCGCCCCAACTCCTATGGCGATCCATTTAAATATTTTCTTCATAAACTTTCCACGTCTCCTTTGTTTGCTTATGTTTACTTGTGTTTGCTTGATGGTTACCTTGACATTCTTGGAACGTCTTAACCTTGCGAAGGTTCGGGATGGTGTTTCAAGGCTCCGGGCTTCTGGCCTCTCGCCGATTATCTGGCGACATGTGCGATTTGTAACCTGGTTCTTCAGGAATTCGCCGGGGGCAATCGTACTATTCCCATCCTAGCTACCGGACACTTTTTCCAAGCCCACTCTTAATCAGCAGATAGAGCAGATGTAAGCAGATTGGATTTCGGTTCAGATCTAAAGTCTCACAAATAAAGCATAAAGAGGTGCAGAGGAAGATATTTCTCTGCGGATCTTTGAGAAAATTGCCGGTAACTCTGTATCAATTAGACTATCTGATTATCCATCTGCTCCATCTGCTCCATCTGCTTAATCTGCTGAGATAGAGGCATAAAAC
>JBKHCQ010000320.1:0-4393 GCA_046541755.1 Anaerolineales bacterium
CGTAGGTCGGAATGGTATTCCGACAGAATCGTAGGTCGGAATGGTATCCCGACAGAATCGTAGGTCGGAATGCCATCCCGACAGAATCGTAGGTCGGAATGGTATTCCGACAGAATCGTAGGTCGGAATGGCATCCCGACAGAAGCGTAGGTTGGAATGCCATCCCGACCCAGCGGATTACCAATCCGCTCTACGTCGGCGCACAAAGGAGGAGATCGATATGCCATATTGGGCGCGTTATGAGCGCACGCGAACGTTGCCCGCCGATGGGATCAAGGCGAAGAGTCGGCGGGGGAAATTCACCGCATCGTGGTGGGGCGACCGCTGGATCAGCGCGTTGAAGCCGTTGATGGATTCCGGGCGGTTGAATCGCGGGCGCAGCTACGCGCGTCGCGGCCAGGTGCTGAACATCGATCTGCGGCCGGGCAAGATCTCGGCGCGCGTGCAGGGATCGCGCCGCTCGCCCTATCGCGTCAGCATCGAGTTGCGCCCGCTCACCGATGCGCAGTGGGCTCGCGTGCTGGATGCGCTGGCGGAACAGGCGCTCTTCGCGGCGCAATTGCTCAACGAGGAGATGCCGGATGAGATCGAGGAGGTCTTCGAGGCGGTGAAGGTGCCGCTCTTCCCCACCTCGCGCAACGATCTGACAACTAATTGCTCCTGCCCCGATTGGGCCAATCCCTGCAAACACATCGCGGCGGTCTATTACCTGCTGGGCGAGCGCTTTGACGAGGATCCCTTCCTGCTCTTCGAGCTGCGCGGGCGCGATAAAGCGGCGCTCATCGCGGGCTTGCGCGAGCGGCGGGCGGTGGGGCTGCCGGAGCCGGAAACCACCCGCTACATCCCAGAGTCAATCACCGTGGACGCGCCGCCTCTCGCTGAGTGCGTGGAGGATTATTGGCGCTCTCGTGCTCCGTTGGAGGAGATCGCGATTCAGATCGCGGAGCCGGACGTGGAACTCCCACTGCTCAAGCGCGCCGGGCTCCCCGATTTTGCCGGCCCGCGCAATTTTCGCATCCAATTGGAGCGCACGGGCGAGGCGATCACGGCGCAGGCATTGGCGTTGGCCTTCGCGGAACGGGAATAGCTCAGCGGTGGGATGAAGGGTGTGACGCTTGATGTAAGAAAAGACGAACTTGCGCCACCTGCGCCTGCGGATGAATCGCAGGCTAAAAACTGAAGGCGGCTAAAGACGACTGAAAGACAGAAATCTCCGTGACAATCGAGTCAACTTTAGTTGACTTATGCTTAGTAGTCAGGAATTTCAATCCTCGGCGCGAGGCGCGGCGGGATGCTTTCCGACAATCAGCCGTCGCTCCCGCGCAACAAGAGCATTTCTGTCCATTTGCCCAAGCTACATTATACTGAGTTCCGTCATCCTCAGAACCTTTTCCCTCTTTATCCAACCTCCAATCCCCAACTTCCAACTTCTCTCCAGATCATCAGAAAGGAAGGAAGCACAAAGCATCATGGCATTACTTTTACAATCTCCCTCGTTTGAACTATTGTGGAACGAACATCGGGATACCTTTCGCCTGCAAAGCCCTGGTCGGGCGTTGGAAGGGACGGTGGGCGTGGAGGTCGTGCGCGATCATCGCCCCCTCACGGTGATGATCGGCACCCCTGATCAGGGCCAGGTCGAGACGCGGACGGTCGAGGATGCGCAGGGCAAGGCCAAAGAGCTGGCGCTCCGCAGCCAGAGCGAACATGGCCTCGAACTCTCCCTCAGCATTCGCCTCTACCCCACGCGCCCCTTCGCGCTCTTTCGCGTTCGCGTGACCAACGTCGGCGCCGAGACGGTGTATGTGCGACGCTTCTTCTTCCGCTCCGCGCTGGATGGCCTCGAGATGATGGCGGAGCCGACCGGCTTCTACTACAATGGCTGGCAATCGTGGTCGCCCGCCGGCTTCTATCCCCTTTCGCTGCGCAGCTTCACGCTATCCCCCGTGATGAAATATTTCCAAGGGCCGATGCTCCGCAATCCCCACACGCCGTGGGACGGCAAGACTGGCCGCTTTCGGAGCGAGACCGTGGGCGCGGCCGTCACCCCGCGCGAGGCGTTGGTGTTGGGCGGCGCCTCCCTGGCCGATCAATTTGTGCAGGTGATCGCCGATGTGCGCGCCGGCCACGAGACGCTGACCGTCCAATCCCAGGCCGACGACGTCCCCCTGGAGCCTGACGAGACGCTTGCTTCCGAGTGGTTCTACGTGGAGTGGGTCGCGCTGCCCAACGTCGATCCGTTCGCGCAGTACGCTGCCGCCGTCGCGCGGCAGATGGCAGTGCCCCAGCCGCGCCCCGCGCCGACGGGCTGGTGTTCGTGGTACATCTATTGGGCCGATGTCTCCGAAGCGGATTTGATGGAAAATCTGGCGGCGGCGGCGCTACTGGCCGATGAACTGCCGCTGGAGGTCATTCAGTTGGATGAGGGCTATCAGGAGATATGGGGCGATTGGACGGAGCACAACGAGCGCTTTCCCCACGACTTCAAATGGCAGACCGACCGCATTCGGGGATCGGGCTTCACGCCGGGGCTGTGGCTCGGCCCGCTGACGGTGCATCCCCAGTCTCATCTGGCGCAGGAGCACCCCGATTGGCTGCTGCGCAACGCCAGAGGCAGACCCGTCTCCGCCGGATTCATCCTCAACTTCCCCAGTCACGCGTTAGATCCGACCCATCTCGGCGTGCAGGACTATCTCCGCGAGCTGATCGGGCGGGCGGTGCATGAGTGGGGCTATCCTTATTTGAAGCTGGACTTTCTCTATGCCGGCGCGCTGGCCGGGCAGCGGCATAATCCCCGGCGGACGCGGGCGCAAGCGCTGCGGGGAGCGTTGCGCATCATCCGCGAGGCGGCCGGCGATGAGACTTATCTGGTGGGTTGCGGATCGCCGTTGGGCCCGGCGGTGGGTATGGTCGATGCGATGCGCATCGGGCCGGATACGGCAGCGGAATGGGGGCCTCGATTGTACAATCTGCGGCGCTTTTTCCGGGGCAATCCCTCGCTGCCGAGCTTGCGTAACAGTTTGCGCGGCGTGGCTACTCGCGCCTGGATGCACGACCGCTGGTGGACCAACGATCCCGACACGTTGATGGTGCGCGATACCCAGACGCGCTTGACGCCCGCCGAGGTACGTTCCCAGGTGACGTTGCTGGGCCTAACCGGCGGGCTTTACATGCTCTCCGATAATTTGGCCGAATTGCCGCCGGAGCGGCGCGCGTTGGCCGCGGCGTTGCTGCCGCCGCTATTAGATGGCGGCGACGTGCTAGATCTCTTCACGCGCCGCATGCCGGAAACCGTCGTCGCGCCGGTCGCCCGGCCCTGGGGCCGCTGGCGCTTGGTCGGGCTTTTCAATTGGCGCGATGAACCGGTCGAGAAGCTATTGCCGGAAAATTTGCCGTTGGATCAGCGGCAGGCCTATCACCTGGTCAATTTCTGGCAGCGAAGCTACGAGCGCATCGGGGAAGGCGCGCAGCCGCCGGTGTTCCGATTGGAGCCGCACGATGGTGTGCTGTTGGGCATCCGTAAGGCGCTCTCTGAACCGCACCTTGTCGCGACGACCTTCCACATCTCCCAGGGCGGCGAGATCACCGAATGGTCGGTGGCGGAAAATCTCCTCACGATGACCATCGACATCGGGCGCTTGGCGCGAGGCGAGGTGTGGCTAGCGTTGCCCTCGCGGCCCCAGGCCATCTTCTTGAATGACGAGCCGCTCGCACTTGATAAGGACAAGACGGTGCGCGGAATCGCGCCCGGCGTCTGGGCCATCACCCTGCACATCAACCGCGCGGGGACGCTGCAAGTGACGTGGTGATTCCCCGGAAACCTTGCGAAGGTTACATGACAATGCCTATGTCTAAAACGCACTGCTCAGCACAAGAGGACTTGGCTTGAAAGATTCTCGCTAACCTTCGCAAGGGTCAGTTGGTAAGTAACACTGCGGCGCATCCTCGTTGCCCAGGCAGAGGGTCTCCCGCAGGCGAATGGCGACGCGCTGAAGTTCCGGCGTCATCAGCAGCGCGGAGGAGCGCGGGCGCGGCAGGTCGATGGGCACGATATCGACCACGCGCCCGGGCCGCGAGCTGAGCACGACCACCCGGTCGGATAGCAGCGCGGCCTCCTCGACGCTGTGGGTCACCATCAACACCGTGCGCTGATCGCGCTGCCAGATGTTGAGCAACTCCGCCGCCATCCGCTCGCGCGTGAGCGCATCCAACGAGCCGAACGGCTCATCCAACAGCAGCACCTCCGGATTCTGCGCCAGCGCCCGCGCGATGGCCGTCCGCTGCGCCATCCCCCCGGAGAGCTGGGCGGGATAGGCCGCCGCGGAGCCATCTAAGCCCACCAAGGTCAGCAGATCGTCCGTGCGCGCGCGTTTCTCCTCGGCGGAAAGCGCTT
>JBKHCQ010000321.1:0-4379 GCA_046541755.1 Anaerolineales bacterium
AGGGCGAGCTTTTGGCCTTGATAGGGAGAAAAATCAGAACTTTCGCGTACATGGCTTTTACATGGCTTTACTGAAAGACGGGAACTATCTCACGCCAAGACGCAAAATCGCCAAGAATTTTAAGGCTGGATTTAATTCTATTCATCATTCGCAATTCTTCCCCTATTCTTCCCCTATTCTGCCCCTATTCTGCCCCTATTCCTCGTCCGGCGTCAACGGCACCAGATCGCCCAGGGTCTGCGACCACGTCGGCGTGCCGGGCGCGACGCCGTGGATGCGCACCAGCGTGCCGATCTCGGCCCAGTCGAAGAGCGCGCCCGCGTCGCCCTCATCTAAGATGATGCACCCAAACGAGGCCGGCCAGCCCAACACGCCGCGCGAAAGCCGCGTGCCCCACGCGGTGATGGGCAGCTCGTGAATCCCATTATGAAAGCCCTCGGCCTCCTCGTAGATGCCCATAAAGTGCGGCATCTCTAAATTCCAGCGCTGGGCGAACGCATCCTTCTCTTTGAAAAGGATCTGAAATTGCCCCGCGATGGTCGGCGTGCTGGAGATGCCGCTGGAGACGGTGAAGGTGAAAATCTGCTGCCCGCGATCAAAGACGTGCATCCGCTGCGTCGGCAGATCAATCTCGATCCGCTTATCGGGCGGGATGGGATGCGGAAAGAGCACATCTAAGCTGGGGATGGTCAACTGTTGGCCCACATTGAGCGCGCCCGGCTCGACCTCCGGGTTGGCCTGCTCCAAATGCCACTGCGGGAAGCCGAAGGTGTAGGCGATATCGAAAAAGGTGTCGCCCGGTTGGACGGTGTAGCTCTGCGCCGCGTGGCGGATGTGCGCCCGCGCCCGGTGCGTCGGCGCCCGCAACGCCGCTAAGGTCTCGCTGAAGGTCGCGGGCACATCCAAGCGGCGCGTCTCGCCCTCAATCTGCGGCGCGATACTCTCCAGCCACGTCCTCGCCGCCGCCTGGTTAATCTCCAGCTCGATCTGGGCCGGCGTCGGGCGAAGAACGATCCAACTGGCCAACGTCCCCGTCGCCACTGAGAACTCGGCGTAGTAGCCCTCCGGCATCTCGCCGGTGAGCGGATCATCGGCGACGAGGGTGAAGGGCCGCGCCAGGAGCATCTGCGCCGTGCTGTAGGCCGGCTCCGGCGCGGCGCGCTCCGGCGGGATCGCGGCGACGACCAGCTCAACGGCGTCGAGATCGCGACGGTGCGCGACCGTCGCGCTCGCCTCTAAGGCCGCCATCACCCGCGCCGCGCTGGCCTCGAGGTCGAGCCGTTGGCCCGCCCGGCCCTGGCGCGCGGTCAAGCGCCCGCCGGGGCCGATCTGGAGATCGGCCGCGACCGGCGGCGTGGCGATCTGCGCCGCGATCTCTTCCAGATGCGTCGTCACCTGCACCAGATCGGCGGGCGCCACGTCCGGGGCGATATCGTGCTGCTGTGAGCGGAGGCCCAGCGCCAGCAGGCCCCGCCGCTGCCACGGCGTGCTCCGGCTCATCTCCAGCGCAGATGCGACCATCGCCTCGATACGATAATGCTGCCCGACCTCCATCCACGTCAGATGCCACGTCTGCGCCTCAGTGCGGAGCGGCAATCGAATCGCCTCCGGCGCGGGCAACTCCGCGCGCAGGTGAGCTTCCGCCTCCGCCGCCGACATCCCGCCCACGTCGACGCCCATCACCCGCACGCCGGGCAACATCGCCTCGCGGCTGGCGACGACGAATCGCCAGCCTAACACGGCCAACACCATGACCATCAAGATTCCAGCGATAGCGAACCGCTTCCCCATAAAATCCCTCCTCGTCTGTCCAGTTTTGCACGTCTCTGTAAACCTTCCGGGAAATCGTAGCTAAAAGGCGCTCAGAGAGTCGGCGAAGGCCGACTTCGTAGGTGTGGCCGCGACTTCAGTCGCCGGGCGTGGCGATGATACATCGAATCCGCAAAATTTCAATCGGATGCGGCGTTTTCTAGCAGAGGTTTCTCGTCCATAAGGCCGCCGAGCGTGGGGACGCCCAGCAGGACGACGGCGAGCGCGGCGAGGCCGCCGGCGATGGCGAAGAGGGCGGGCAGGCCCAGGCTATCGGAGAGCCATCCGGCCAGGGGTGTGGTGATCAGCGGAGCGAGGCCCCACGAAGCCGCCGTCATCAACGATTGGAGCGTGGAGGCCCACGCTTCCGGCGCGCGCGCATCGATGAGGCTGACGGAGCCGACGAGATAGAGCGCAAAACCCATGCCCTTCAGCATCGCAAAAAGCACGAGGATGCCCGGTACTTGGACGGCGGCGTAACCAAAGAGCGCGATGGCGATCAAACCGTAGCCAAGCAGCACCATCTGCGAGCGGCCCAACTTGCGCGAGATCGCGCCGCTGGCGCGCATCACGGGGATTTCGCTCAGCGCCGCCATCCCGAAGAGCGCGCCCGTCATAATCTGCCCGCCGCCGAGTTGATCCATATAGACGCCGGAAAAGGTCACGTACATCCCCTCCGACGCGCCGATGAGGAAGCTGGCCGCCAGCAGCGCGAGCAGGCCCGTATCTTGCCGCACCTGGTGGATGGATTGGGGTGTGTAGGTGAGCGGCACGTTCGTCTTCTCCAGCTTGGTCGAAAGGTACATCGCGGGCAGGAGGCCCAGCGCGGCGGCGATGAACATCGGATCGAAGCCCAGGCGATCCCAGAGTGCGCCGCCGATCAGCGAGGCCAGCGCGAAGCTCAGCGATCCCCAGAGCCGGAGATCGCCAAAATCGACCTGATGGCGCGAGGCCGAGCGGGCGATGAGGCTGTCGGCAATCGGGGTGATAGGGCTGCGAATCGCCGCCACGAGCGCCATCAACGGCAACAGGCCGGCGAAGGTCTGCGGATAGCGAAGCAAGAAGAGCATCACGCCCAGGCCGGCCAGCGCCCAGAAGAGGATGCGCTTCTGCCATTGGCGGCGGTCGGCCACATAAGAAATCGTCGGCCCGCCCACCAGCGTCATCAGCGGGGAGATGGCGGAGAGGATGCCGATCTGGAAACCGCTCAATCCCAATCGATGGAAGTGGTTGTTGAGGAAGGGCAGCGCGACGCCCATCGCGGCCCAAAAGGCGAAGTAATAGGGCGCGCCGCGCCATCCCGGCTGGCGCCAACGCGCCAAAGTAGATCGAATTGAGGCAAAAAAGGAAGTTTTGTTAGTTGAAGATTTCACATCTCGCTCCATAGTTTTTGATAGAGGCGCGTCAACTGCCGTCCCATGCGCTCCCAGGAGAAGTGACGCTGCGCTCGCGCGCGGAGCTTTTCGCCCAGTTGCCGACCCCAGACGGGATTGCGGATGAGCAGCGCTAACGCCTGCGCCAGGCCGCGCACATCGCCCAGCGGCGTGGCGTAGACACCGAGCGCGTTCATATATTCGCGGCTGACCTGGGTATCGTAGGCCACGACGGGCAGCCCCATCGCCATGTAGTTGAGGATTTTGCCGCTGCCCTCGGTGGCGGAGAGCTTCGGCGCGACGGCGATATCGCCCAGCGCCAGATGATGGGGCGCGTCCTCGTAGGGCACTTTGCCGGTGAAGATCACATCCTGGGGGCCGAGGCCCAGCTCGCGCGCGCGCCGACGATAATCGGCGACGCCCGGAAAGCCCATCACCAGCAGCGTGATGGGCAAATCGAGTTGGCGCAGGCGCGCCGCGGCCGCCAGCAATTGCGGAATCCCCTGGTAATCGGCCAGCAACCCTAAATAGACGATGACCTGCCGATCCGCCGGAATGCCCAGCGCCGCGCGCCGTCGCGCGCGCTCCTCGGCGCTCAGGCAATCGGGGCAGAAGTAGTCCAGATTGACGGTATCCGGCAGGGGCGCGACGCCCGCCGTCCGCCCAAAGGTGCGATCCAACAGCTCGACGGTGTGCGTGGTGCTGGTGACGACGGCATCGGGCAAATGAACGATCCGCTGCTCCAGACGGCGCCACCAATAGTGCGCGATGGTGCCCTCTTGGATGAAGCCGTGGTCGGTCATCTCGCCCGTGAGGCTGCCCTGGAGATCGAAGACCAGGGGGACGCGGAGGAGTTTGGCGGCCACGCTGCCGATCAACGCGCCCTCGTGCAGATGGCCGTGGATGAGGTGGGGACGCCAGCGCAGCGCCGTGCCCAGCACGCGCCCCCCCAGCAGCGCATCGAAGGCGATCTTGTGGCGCGAGGAGCCGACCTCGTAGTCGGCGCGCCAGGGCGTGGGCGCGGAGCGGACGATGTCCAGGCCCGGCCAATCGCGGCCCAGATAATAGGTCGCGATCCGCACGTCCATGCCCTGCGCCAGGAGCGCGCGCGCCTCTTCTAGAATCCGGACGTGGCAGCCGTAGTCCAGAAAGAAGGACGTGGGGGCGATCATCAAGATGCGTCGGCGTTGAGCCGGG
>JBKHCQ010000322.1:0-4355 GCA_046541755.1 Anaerolineales bacterium
GCGCTTGGCGCCGACGGCGGTCTTCTGATAGATGTTCCAGCGCAGCCCCTCTTGGGCGACGTAATATGCGGAGCGGTTTCTGTTGAAGATAGAGATGGGACGCCTCCTTCAAGTTGCAAGTGACAAGTTGAAAGTTGCAAGTGACAAGTTGAAAGTTAAAAGTTGCAAGTTGAAAGTTAAAAGTTGCAAGTTGAAAGTTGCAAGTTGCATGCCAGAAGTTGAAGGTCGAAGGTCAAACGAGTTAGGCTCCTAGAGAAAATCGGGAAATCATCCAGCGGTTTGATTTGGACACAGAGCACCACCGAGAAGGCACAGAGAAGCACGGAGAAATGATTCTTTCTGTGAAACTCTGGGTTAACAAGAGCCAACGAGTTATCTTTGATTGTAACGTAATGGGTGCAAAGTCAAGCTAGCGTATTAGAGTATAATAGAAGGCGTTCAGAATAGGTATCAGTTGATTTTGTGAGCGAATATGTAGAAGACTCACCTGAAAGAAGGGGACTATCTCACGCCAAGACGCAAAGTCGCCAAGATTTTAAGGTTTGATTTAATTTTATTCATCCCATCACTGTTTTTGAACACGAAAATTAACCTTTGCCTTATTTTTCCTTAGCGCTTAGCGGCTTGGCGGCTTGGCGAGACCCTTGAGCTTTTTTCATTTTTTCAGTGGAATCGTACAACAGTTCAAAAAGAGCTGTTCAGCCCCCATCCCCGGGGGGAGCTTTGAAGAGTATCTTTGAACTGCCAAGACGCCCTCGGGGACGAGGGCTTGGAGCTTGGTTCATAAGACTGAAGCGTTTGACGTGAGGTTATGAGCACCCAACAGGAACGTGATAATGACCAAATCAAACCAGAGTAAAGCTTGGGACGAGGTACGCGAGCGGACGGCGACGCTATTGGATCAAGGGCCGGCGGCATTGGAGGCGATGTCGGGCGCGGAGATCCACGATCTGCTCCGGGAGTTGCACGCGGAGCAGATCGCGTTATCCGAAGAGAACGCGGCGTTGCGGGAGAAGCTGGACGCGATCTCCCCACACGAGCCATCGCCCTCCCAAACTGAGGCCGCGCTCAGGACACTGCGCGAAAGCGAACGGCAATTCCGCAAGATATTCGAGGGCGCTCAAATCGGCATTGCTATCATCGATGCGGATAGCACGATTCAAGCGGTCAATCCCTTTCTGTGTCGCTGGCTCGGATACACTGAGGAAGAGATCCAAGATCTCGGCATCGCGGGCATCACGCACCCGGAGGATTGGGAGAAAGAACAGAAGGTGATCCAGTCCGTTCTCCAGGGGAAGTGTAAGGCCGCGAGGCTAGAGAAACAGTATATCACCAAGAACGGCGATATCGTTTGGGGAGATGTAGTCGCCAACCTTATCTATAATCGGCTAGGGAATCTCCTATTCGGGATCGCCACGGTGGTGGATGTCACCAAGCGCAAGCGGGCCGAAGAGGCGATGAAGGAGAGCGAAGCCCGCTTCCGGCGCTTGGCCGAAAATGCCCATGATATGATTTACCGGATGTCGCTGCCGGAGGGGACGTATACCTATGTCAGCCCGGCGGCGAAACAAGTTTTCGGCTGTGATCCCGAAGTATTTTATCAAACCCCCCAGCTTATCCGCGATCTCCTGCACCCCGATTCGCAGGCCTATTTTGAGGAAGCGTGGCGCGATTTAATCGCCGGACAGGCGCCGCCGACCTACGAATTCAAAATCATCCACACATCCGGCGAGACCCGCTGGGTCAATCAGCGTAATGTCCTGGTTCGCGATGACGAGGGCAAGGTCATCGCCATCGAAGGCATCGCGACCGATGTCACCGAGCGTAAACGAGCCGCCGAGGCCCTGCGCAAGAGCGAAGCGCGGCTCCAGGCGATTTTGGATCACACTCCTGCCCTCATCTACATTAAAGATCTCCAAGGACGCTTTATCTTGATCAATCGCGCCCTCGAAGAGACGTTGGGGATCGCGCCAGAGGACATCCTGGGCAAGACGGATGACGCGCTTTTCCCCGCCGAATTTGCAACGGTCTACGCAGCCCACGATAAGCAAGCGCTCCAATTCGGGCGCGCCTTGCAATTTGACGAAACGGCGATCTTGGCGGATGGGGAGGAGCACACCTTCATCTCCGTCAAGTTCCCCATTACCGATGCCGATGGCGAGGTCTATGGCTTGGGCGGGATCTCCACGGACATCACGGAGCGCGCGTGGATGGAGGAGGCCCTGAGAGCGGCAGAGCGGGAGAAGGAGACCATCCTCAACGCGATGGCCGAAAGGTTCATCTATTACAATACCGATCTGGAGGTTCAATGGGCCAACCAGGAAACGACGGAATTGATGGGCCACCACCTCAATGAGATCATAGGGCGGCATTGTTACGAGGTCTGGCGGCAGCGCGAGGAACCCTGCGAGGATTGTCCGGTGCAGGATGCGCTGGGGACGGGCGAACCGCGAAAGAGTAGCATCACCACGCCGGATGGACGGGTCTGGAATTTGAGGAGCTACCCCATTTTCAGATCTGAGGGCGGCGCAGAAAAAATCGCGGGGGTGGTGGAGATCGGCGAGGACATCACCGCGCGCATTGAGGCCGAGGCGGCTCTGCGCCGCAGTGAGGCCCGCTATCACAGCCTCTTTAGGGATTCGCCCATCTCGATGTGGGAGGAGGACTATTCGGGTGTGAAGGACTATGTGGATGAATTGCGGGCCGCCGGCATCGAGGATTTCGAGACGTACTTTGAGCGCCATCCAGAAGCTGCGATCCATTGCGCGTCGCTGATCAACATCATCGATGTCAATCAAGCGACCTTGGATCTCTACGAAGCCGAAAGCCGCGCCGAACTCCTCCAGGAATTAAGTGGGGTCTTTGGCAAAGGAACCTACACGTCTTTCAAAAATGTACTGCTGACCATCGCCGCCGGCAAGATCGACCTTGAAACTCAGATCGTCAGTCAGACGCTCAAGGACACTATCAAGCACGCCATTATGAAATGGCACGTGCTGCCCGGCTATGAGGATTCCTACGCCAAGGTGCTGATCTCCCTCACGGATATCACGCCGCTCAAGCGGGCCGAGGAGGCGGTGCGCCGGCGCAATCGCGATCTGGCGATGCTCAATCAAGCGGCACGCACCTTCAGCGCCACGCTCGAGCCGGAGCAGGTCTTCGAGCGGGTGCTCAATATGGTGCGCGACCGCTTGAGCGTGATGGCCAGCTCCATCTGGCTGGTTGCGCCGCACACCTCAAATTCGGACGCTGAGAAACGCGCGTTGGTCTGCCGCTACCTTTCAAATCCCCAGGAGGCCGATATTGAGGGCTGGCGCGTGCCGTGGGGTGAAGGGATCGTCGGTTGGGTAGCCGCGCATAACGAGAGCGCTTGGGTATCAGATACGCGCGAGGATAACCGACATTTCCAAGCCGTGGATGAATTTACCGGCATGACATGCCGCTCCATCCTCGCCGTTCCTCTCAGCGGCCCGGATGGCGTGCTGGGCGTCTTGGAGTTGGTGGATAACGCGCCGCAGGGCCTCAATCAGGCCGATCTACGCATTGCCGAGTCGTTGGCCGCGACGGCCTCCATCGCCATCCGCAACGCGCAACTCCACGCGCAGGTTCAGCGCGACGCCAAGACGAAGACGTTACTGCTGCGCGAGGTCAATCACCGGGTCAAGAATAACCTGGGGGCCATCTTGGGGCTGCTCTACGTGGAACAGCGCCACGCCCCGCCGGAGGCTCTGCCGGCCTATGCCCCCATCTTAGAACGCTTAACGCGGCGCGTCACAAGTTTGGCTCAGATCCACCAGATGCTCACCGCCGCCGATTGGGGACCGCTGCTCCTGAGCGACCTGGCCCAGCGCATCATCTACCAGACCGCCAAGGCGATGACCCACGGGGTGCAAATCGCCTTGGAGGTCACACCTTCGCCCGTCTGCCTGCCCCCCAACCCGGCCCACCACCTGGCGTTGATCCTCAACGAGTTGACCATCAATACGATAGAGCACGCGCTGGTCGGGCGCGATGCCGTGCGAATTGATGTCCAAATCACGCGGGAGGATGACACCGTCACGCTCATCTATCACAGCGACGGGCCGGGGTATCCGCCGGAGGTGTTGGAAAGGGAAAACTACAACGCCGGCCTGGACATTATCCAGCGAATGGTCGCCGAGACGTTGCGGGGCGAGTTGATTCTGCGCAACACCTCAGCGGGCGCGACGGCGGAGATTCGATTTCAGTTGGATGATGTGGGGGGAAGGGAGTAGGAAGTAGGGGAGTAAGGGAGTAGGGAGTAGGGGAGAAATAGTCGGGCAGGGGCGCATTTACAAGTTGGGGGAGGACAGACTTCGGAAGTCTCGAATACTGCT
>JBKHCQ010000323.1:0-4329 GCA_046541755.1 Anaerolineales bacterium
AATAGACAACCCATCTTGAGATCAAAATCCCCGCGCAACCTTCGCAAGGGTTGGGCGAAAATCTACCGCGCCTGCTCAACGACGGCGACGCCCAATGTACCCGGCCCGCCGTGCGTCGCCAGCGCCACCCCGGTTTCCACAACAGGGATCATCTCCTGCGCCACGCCGATCCGGCGGGCAAGCTCCTTCGCGAGGCGCTGAGCCTCATCCTCACAGGCCACGTGGCCAATCCGCATGGTTTGAATCGGAGCGTGGTCTCGCGCGAGTTCGAGCAACTGCTCTTTGGCCGCGTCGCGTCCCCGAGCCTTGGCTAAGAGCGTCAGTTTGCCCTCCTTCATCGTCAGAATCGGCCGAATTTTCAGCAATTTACTCAGCATGTGGGTGAACCGATTGGCGCGGCCCCCCTTGACGAGAAACTCCAGCGTATCCAACGTGATGTAGACGTATAGGCGCTCTTGGAGCACCCGAACGACCGTTTGCACTTCCCTTAAAGACGCACCCTTCTGGGCGGTATACGCGGCGGCCTCGACGAGCAACCCTTGGCCGATGGAGACGCTTTGCGTATCGAAGATGGCGACCCGGTCGGCGGGGAAGTCGCGCCCGGCGAGGCGCGCTGAATTATAGGTAGCGCTGTGCTGGCCCGTGATCGTCAGACAGAGCACGTCATTGCCCTCGTCCAAGCACGCCTGGAACACCCTGGCGAACTCCTCACTGGAGGGAGCGGCGGTCTTGGGCCATTCCTCGCGCGCCTTAGCCAAGAAGGTCTCTATCGGCATCTGTTTATCGCGGTGCGTCTCCATCCCGAAGTGGAAGAAGAAGGGAATGGCGATGATGCCCAGCGCCTCTTCTTGCCCTGGGGGTAGATCGCAACCCGTGTCGGTGACGATTCTCACACCCATGGATGCGCTTCTCCAGAGTTAATGATTGACATCTTAGTTAAAATGGCCGCTCTGCAATGTCGATAAGATAACCATAACGCGCCTTGAATTCCTCCAAGGTCAGATTTGTCTGGCCGGCCATCCGCGCCAGCAACAGATCATCCTCCGCGTCCTGGGGCTTCAGCCGGATCATAAATTTGTAGGCGGAGCGGTAGACGAAGGAGTCGATGTTGACGGTGCGAACCTCGGTGCGGCCCGACTCGGGGTCCATCATCTCGTCGAAGGGCAGGGGCACGACCTGATTCTGCTGGATGGTGATCGTGGCGTGACTGCCGCCCTCGCGCAGGAAATCCACGGCGGCCTCGCCTAAGCTGCGCGTGTAGTCGATGTCAAAGGCGATGGGATCGGCGCAGCGCAGTTCGTAGCCCAGATCCTTATTGATGATGCGTACCTTGAGACCCAACTCTTCCAGATCGCGCAGCAGTTTGTGCTTGAGAATGTCCGAAAAGTTCAACTCGGAAAGGCGCAGGTGACCGTGTTCGTCGTGCGGTAGGTGCTTCAGGATACTCAGATCGTCACGGGACATCTGCTCGACGACGCCCTCGGCCACCACGGCGATCCCGTAGGGTTTGCCCTCGGCGCGACGTTTCAGTATGGAGGTGACCAGAACGTCCGCTACCTCCTGCAGGCGAATCTCTTTGTCGCCCCACTCTTCGGGGATGAGGGTGAGCGTGGCCCCGGCGCTCTTCCCGATCCCCAGCGCCAGATGGCCCGCCTTGCGCCCCATCGCCACGATCAGGAACCAGCGGTGGGTCGTGAGCGTCTCCGTCATCAGGTTCATCACGATGCGCGCGCCGACCTCGCGCGCCGTCTCGAAACCGAAGGTGCGGATTTCCTCCGGCAGCGGCAGATCGTTGTCAATGGTCTTGGGCGCGTGCACCGTCTGGATCTTGACGCCCAAATTCTCCTCGGCGTAGCGCGCGACGCGATAGGCGGAGTAGGCTGTGTCATCCCCCCCGATGGCCAACAGGTAGTTGACGCCGGCTTCGATCAGCGCCTCCCCGCAGTTCTTGAGCAGGTGAGGCGATTGGGTGGGATTGGCGCGACTGGTGCGGAGAATCGAGCCGCCATTCAGGTGAATGCGGCTCACGTCGTTAATCTCCAACGGCCGCCCGACCAATTTGCCCGTCATCAGATGCTTGAAACCATCGTAAATGCCGACGACCTCGATCCCGTTGTTGATCGCTTCAATCGTGGCCGAATGAATAATCCCGTTGATCCCCGGCGCCGGCCCTCCGGCGACTAAAATGCCTAATTTTCCGTTGCCTTGCTCCTTATTCACGTGTCTCCTCCTCGTACAAAATGCTCATTTGGATGATTATACCCATTAACTTTACCATTTTTAGCCATAATTGCGAATGGAGTCGCTCAAGGTGCAACGCACTTATATTACAAGATGCTGTTATCTTGCATCAGGATCCTGCTTTGTATGAGAAGTGCGTTGCACCTGGTTTAGTAGGATGCGCGAGCCGATCAACCCCGCAGCGGGCGCGGGGATATCAGCCCGTGGTTGCGGATGACCTCGGCGTACCAGTGTCCGCTCTCCTTGATCGTGCGCTCTAGCGAGTCGAAGTCCACGTGGATGATGCCGAAGCGCATATCGTAGCCCAAGGCCCACTCGAAGTTGTCCAGCAACGACCAGACGAAGTACCCGCGCATGGGGATGCCGGCCTCGAGGGCGCGATGCACCTGCGCGATGTGCTGATGTAGGTAATCCACGCGCCGATAATCGCGCACGCGCCCATCCGCGTCGTGGCCCTCCGGCACGGGAATGCCGTTCTCGGTGATGTAGATGGGGCCGGGCTGATATTCTTTCCAAACGCGGGTCAGCACCTCGTAGAGACCATCGGGGTAGATCTCCCACATCTGCGAATAGTCGTTGCCCTCCGGCCGCGTCCATTTCCCCTGGAGGATGGACGTGTCGGGATCGTGGGCGACAACGGTGCGCGTGTAGTAGTTGACGCCTAAGAAGTCGATGGGCGTCGCGATGATCGCCAGATCCTCCGCCGGGATTTGATCCAGCGCGAAGTGGGGCGCGAGGAGTTCCGTCAAATCCGCCGGATATGCCTGGCGGAAGAGAGGGTCTAAGAAGATACGGTTGAGCATCCCATCGAAGCGGCGGGCGGCGGCGCGATCCTCGGCGCTCTCCGTGGCCGGCTGCACGGCGTGCTGATCCAAGGTGATGCCCACCTCGATGGGGCCGGCAATGGCCCGGCGCAGTTCGTGCACCGCGTAGCCGTGTGAGAGCAGCAGGTGATGCACCGTCTGGAGCGCGGCGGTCGGGTCTTTGCGGCCCGGCGCGTGCCCGCCCCAGAAATGTCCCGCCAGCGAGACGGCCAGCGGCTCGTTGTGGGTAATCCAATGCGTCACCCGGTCGCCCAGGCGCTCGCCCACGATGCGCGCGTAGGCCGCGAAGGCGTCCGCCGTCGCGCGGTTGGGCCAGCCGCCCGCATCCTCCAGCGCCTGCGGCAGATCCCAGTGGTAGAGCGTGACGAACGGCTCGATGTCGTGAGCCAGCAGCGCATCCACCAGGCAATCATAGAAATCCAGGCCGGTCTCGTTGACCGCGCCGACGCCCGCCGGCAGGATGCGCGGCCACGCGATAGAAAAGCGGTAGGCCTGCAAGCCCAGCTTGGCCATCAGCGCGACGTCCTCCTCCCAGCGATGATAGTGATCGGCGGCCACATCGCCGGTGTCGCCGTGGCGCACCCGGCCTTCGGTATGCGAGAAGGTGTCCCAAATCGAGACGCCCCGGCCATCCTCATCCCACGCGCCCTCGATTTGATAGGCGGCGGTGGCCGATCCCCAAATAAACTCCTCTGGAAATATCCAACGGGGTTTGTTCATGGTCAACTCCTTGTTTTGTTGGTCGTGAGGCACAAAATGAATCTGTACTGAGAGCGTTTCACGTCTGGGACAAAAGAAAAGCGGCGGGCTTCAATAAAGCTCACCCCACCACCGGCCAGAGTGTCAAGCCTGTGACCGGATCTGGGACGCGGTGCAGCGGCTCCCCATCCAGCACGTGGATGTGCACCTCCGCGACCAACACCTCCGCCGCGAAGAGATGACCGCCGCGCACCTCCCCCTCCGCGTTGCCGAGCAGCACGTGGGGATGCACGAACGGCGCGTCATCCTTGAGCGAGACGTTGGCGTTAAAGGTGAGCATCTCCCAATCGCCCGCCAATGTGAACGAATCGTAGGCGTCGGCCTCGAAATCATAGCTGCCGATTTCGGGATCGCGCAGCGCGCCGATGCCCAGCACCTGCGCCATCTCGATCTCGTGGGTCTGGCAGTAGGTCGTCAGCTCAGAGATCAACTCCGCGCCCGGCGCCATCCGAAAGACGATAATGTCTCGCGTTTGATAGGTGTGCATCATAACCTCCAGCAATAT
>JBKHCQ010000324.1:0-4318 GCA_046541755.1 Anaerolineales bacterium
GTTGATTTTCAGAACCTACGGGGAGCTTCAGATAATCATTTTTGAGGATAGTTTGGTGATAGTTTAAGGAGGATCCTATGTCGTTTTGGGGTGGTAAAGATAAATCCGAAGAGAGTGGCCAGAGCGCCACACGAGCACAATCCACATCTAAGAATGGAAGGAGTCCTGGACAAATGCCAATTGAATCGACGATTGGGCCAAATACGCACGTAACAGGTAAAATTCAAGGGGATGGTGGGTTGCGTATCGACGGTATCGTGGAAGGCACGATTGAGTTGACGGGCAACTTAGTGGTCACTGAGAGCGCCAAGGTGCTGGCGGAGATCAAGGCGAACAACGTCTCCATTGCCGGCGCGGTTCAGGGCAATATCGAGGCTAATCGCATCGAGATTCTAGACACCGGGCGGGTGTGGGGCGATCTGACGATCAAATCTCTCCTGATCAACGAGGGGGCGTATCTGCGTGGGCAGACCTTTATGCCGCAGGATTTGCAGCCGCCGCAATTGGAGCCTCCCAAGCCCAAGCGCCAGGCGACAGAGTTGCCGCCGGCCGAGGATAAGCGAATCGTCGATGTGGTCTCTGAGCCGGAGGAAGAGAAGGACAAAGGCAAAAAAGAAGAGGGTAAGAGCGACAAATAGAGATTTCCCCTTGCGAAGGTTCCGGGCGGCTCTGATAACGGCGTGATGTCCGGTGGATGTCGCGGAATCTAGTTTTCGGAAGGTATGGAGTAACCTTCGCAAAGGTCTTTTTTGAAGGTGGGCGAGTGAGTTATCGCCCACCTTCTTCTTTTTTAACTTGTTTGCCTAAGATCGCCTGCCAGGCCGTTCCCCCGATCATCAGGATTTCCCCGCCGAGGTAGATCAGGCTGTAGGGCAGCAGGGCCGGCTCGTGCGTCTGGATGGCCACCCAGATGATAAGCGCCGCGTAGATGCCGATGCACAACTCACCCAACGTGGTCAAATCTAAGTGGATGCGATACCCTGTGCGCTGCCACGTCCCCCGTTGCCCGCGCAGATCGAACTTCGGCGTGCGCTTGAAATCGCCGCCCCAATGGAGCAGCCCATCGACGATGGCCAACGTACTGCTCCAGGTGATCCCGATGCCCAGCAACATCAGCAGCGGGTAGGCCAAGATGCGACGCGGCCAGCGCGGTGTGAGCGCCAGTTGGCCCAGTAGATAGAGCAGCGGCGGAATGGCCGTGATCGCGCCCAAAAACGCAGTGATGGCCGGCATATGCGGATCATAATAGGCGATAGGCAGCGTCAACAGGATTGCCAGCAGGAAGAGCGGTTGGGTGACGTAGGCGCTCAGATGCAGGAGCGCCATCACTTTCTGGGCGAAGTTCAGGCGGGGCGAATGAAGAATCGGGCCGGCGAGCTTGCGTAGCGCCTGCGTGGCCCCCTTGGCCCAGCGATATTGTTGCTGCTTGAAGGCCGCGATCAGCGGCGGCAACTCTGCCGGCGCTGTTACGTCGGGCAGATAGCGGATTTGCCATCCGGCCAACTGCGCGCGATAGCTCAAGTCCAGATCTTCCGCGATGGTATCGAATTGCCATCCCCCGGCCTCGAAGATGGCCGTTTTCCGCCACACGCCGGCGGTGCCGTTGAAGTTCATCAGCAGGCCGGAGCGATTGCGCGCGATATGTTCCACGGTGAAGTGCGCGTCCAAGGCCAACGCCTGCGCGCGCGTCAGCGGGGAGTAGGTGGTGTTCGTGTGGCCCCAGCGCGCCTGCACCAGCCCCAGATGCGGATTACGCACCAGGTGCGGGACCGTCTGCCGGAGAAAATCCGGCAGGGGGATGAAGTCCGCGTCGAAGATGACGACGAACTCCCCGCGCGCGTGCGCCAATCCCGCCGCCAGCGCGCCCGCTTTGTTGCCCCGCGTGTGTGGACGATGGCGTAATTCGATTTTATAGCCTAACGCTTGCAGGCGGTCGACCTCGGCTTGAGCCTGGGCGGTCGTGTCGTCATCCGAATCATCCAAGACCTGAATCTGCAGCCGGTCGCGAGGCCAATCGAAGGCGGCGACAGCGCGCAAAATGCGTTGGACGACATAGCGCTCATTGCGCAGCGGAATCTGCACCGTGACGGTCGGCAGCGCCGCCTCCGGGATTGGCTCAGGCATAGGCGTCCGCTCGTGGCAATGTCGCAAGTACAGCACGATGAGAATCAAAATATAGAAAGCGTATAAGGCCAATCCGGCCAACGTTGCAGTGTAGAGGCCGACCAGGATGCGCGTCGTTAAGGTCATATCTACGTCGTCTGTTCCTCCTGATGAAACTTATACCTGATGGGCCTTCACATTATACACGGTTGTAATGAAGATACCCGGTTGGATACGGGGGGCCGGGCGTGATAATCTCGGCGTTCGGTTGTGAAGTTTGTCCATTGACAAATTCGGCGCCCATGAGGATAATCATTAAGATGACGCGAGAGCTATACGTGTTGTTGCGCGTGATTTTTTTGATCTCGTCCGCGCTTGACGCTATACTCATTTATGTGCGAACGTGAACGTGAAAATGAGACGCCCGGAGCGTGCCATGACGGATAGGACATTTCGCCATTATCGAGTCGGTTTGCGACGGCTGATCAAATTGCTGGGGAAGGATCACCCCCGCTTGGGCGAAGCCCTGGTATTGCAACATCGGCTGCTGGAAAATTTGGCCGATGCGGAAGCGCGCGGATCGACCGCGGAATTGGAGATGAGCCGCGCCCGCATCTTGGAAAGCTGCAATCGATTGTGCCATGCCCTGCTCGACGAATCCTTCTACACCTTGTGCGGGTTGCCCGCCTCGGCCCGCCAGAAAGCGGGCGTGGGATCCGCGGAATCGGCGGCCCGCCCGGCGCTGGATGCTTATTATGACGTAATGAATGCCCTGCTGCAAGATGAATCGCTGCGGGCGCCGATCGCCGCCACCGAGGCGCGCCAACGCGCCCGCGCGGAGACGTTGCAGATTCTTCAAACATTGGACGGCATCCAGAAGGGGCACGTGGTGCAATTCTTATACGAAGCGGGTCTCATCACCGAGGGGCCGGGCGTTCTCTTCTTATCAGAGGCGGATTTGAGCGACGCCCATCTTCAGGGCACCTTCTTAATCGAGGCGCACTTGGCCGGAACCGATCTGCGGCACGCACATTTGGACGCGGCTCATCTGGAGTGGTCGCGTTTGGGAGAGGCGCGCATGGTCGGGACCTCTCTCAAGCACGCCTTTTTGGTCGCTGCTCATTTAGCCCGTGCGCAACTTCAAGAGGCGCGTCTGGATCATGCCCGCTTGCTGGGCGCGAACTTAGCCGGCGCTAACTTGACCGGCGCGCGCATGGATCACGCTCAGATGCAATGGGCCAGCTTCGTGACGACAAATTTCCAGGGGGCCAGCCTGGTGGACGCCCAGTTGATGGGCGCGGAATTGACCTCGTCCAATCTGGCCGATGCCGATTTCTCCGGTGCGAACCTCAAGGGCGTTCATCTCCGGGGCGCGCGCCTGCGCGGCGTCAAGTACGATGCGCGAACCCGCTGGCCCGTCGGCTTCGATCCGATTGCCGCGAAAGCCATCAAAATTGACGCATGACAGAGATCGCGGCTTTTGCATCTGTGGGATTTTTGGATAAAATATAGTTGGAATGTCGTCCTTGTGAAGGTTGTGCAAGGGCCTCAAACAGTCCGATTAGGTACAGCGCGCGAGTTAATCTGTTTACCGAAGCTCTTGTGAGCCTTCGCAAGGGTTACCAAGGGTGATCTAACGAGATGGCGTGTCTGCACGAGGCGATAACATTTATTGTAGGAGGTGATAGGGTAGGATGAAAGTCTCGGTAGAGTTTAATGGCATCTTTCGAATCCTGACGAAAGCGTCACACCTCTCCCTGGAACTGCCGCCGGGGACGACCTTCCGCGAGATCATCAAGCTGTTGGGCGAACGATACCCTGTTCTGGCCGGCGAAGTGCTGGATTCTGAAAAGGGTACCCTCATCGCATCCAATGCGCTCAGTCTCAACGGCAAATGCATGGTTCGGCTTGCTGAACTGGATGACGCTCCACAAGAGGGCGACCGCCTTATCTTTATGTCCGTGTTGGCCGGAGGGTAGCTTTGTCCTCTGGCCTTCCTCTTTGAAGGAAGTTTACTTTCTTGGAATGGCCTTGGTAGTTCTGAAATTTAAGTAACCATTTAGTTTTTACCGGAAACTTTCTTCAAGGTTGATCTTCATCAACAGATAGAGCAGATTTGATTGCTCATTATCTGCTCCATCTGCTTAATCTGCTGAGGTAGTGCATAAAACTTTTTGGGTGAACCGTTAAATACGCACAATCAAATACGCACAAT
>JBKHCQ010000325.1:0-4309 GCA_046541755.1 Anaerolineales bacterium
TTGACGTTGGTACAATAAGGCCCTATGGATCCAGTTGAGGAAATTAAGCTTCGCTTAGATATTACCGAATATATTGGTCGGCACGTTAATCTCAAGAAGTCTGGACGCAACTTCAAGGGCCTCTGCCCGTTTCATCAGGAAAAGACCCCGTCGTTCTACGTATTCCCCGAAAGTCAGAGCTGGCATTGCTTCGGCTGTGATCGGGGCGGCGATATTTACAGCTTCTCGATGGAATTTAACGGCATCAACTTCCGCACCGCGCTGGAAGAGTTGGCGCGCGCGGCCGGCGTGGAGTTGAAGCCCCGCACACCGGAAGAGCTGGAGGCCGAGTCGGAGGCGGATCGGCTCCGGCGCGTGATGGAGATGGCCGCCGACTACTATCACACCCTGCTGCTGACGTCGCCGCAGGCCAAGGACGCGCGCGCCTACCTCAAACGGCGCGGCTTCGCCCGCGAGACCGTCGAGACCTTCAAGCTGGGCTACAGCTTAGATGAGTGGCACGCGCTCCGCTCCTACTTATTGGGCAAGGACGTCAGCATCGAGGAGCAGGTGAAGGCCGGCCTCATCGTGCAAAAAGAGAGCGGTACTACGTACGACCGCTTCCGCAACCGAGTGATGATCCCCATTCACGACCGGCGCGGGCGCGTGATCGCCTTCGGGGGCCGCGTCCTCAGCGCCGACGATCAGCCGAAGTATATGAACTCCCCGCAGACGCCCATCTTCGATAAGAGCACCGTCCTCTTCGGCTACCACTTAGCCAGCCGCCCCATCCGTGAGGCCGATGAGGCCGTCATCGTCGAGGGCTATATGGATGTGATGATCCCCCATCAAGCGGGATTCGCCAACATCGTCGCGCCGATGGGCACCGCCCTGAGCGAGGCCCATCTCAAACTGCTCCAGCGGCTCACCCGGCGCTTCGTCCTGGCGCTTGATCCCGACGCCGCCGGCATCCGCGCGACGCTGCGAGGGCTGGAGACCGCCCGCGAGACGTTGGATCGCGAGTGGCAGCCGGTCTTCGATCCGCGCGGGCTGGTGGGCTACGAGGGCCGGCTCAAGGCCGAGATCCGCGCGGTGATGCTCCCGGAGGGCCTCGATCCCGACGAGTTGATCTTGGACGATCCGCAGCGCTGGGCATCGCTGATCGCCCAATCACAACCCATCGTGCGCTTTTACTTCGAGCAACTGCTCCAGCAGGAGAACCCCGACGAGCCGAAGGGGAAAGCGCGCATCATCGACGCGATGTTGCCGCTGCTGCGCGACATCGCCGACAGCGTCGAGCGCCAGGCCTACATCCAAGAAATCGCGCTCAAGCTGGGACTGGACGCGCAAACCTTGATGGATCGCCTGCGCGCCCGCGAGCGCGCCGAGGCCATCCGGCGTCAGGCCGCCGTCGCGCCCCAGCGACAGGTCCTCCGCTCCACCGGAGCCGATCTAGAAGCGCACCTGCTCGCCACGCTGATGCGCACGCCGGAACTGTTGGCGCGCGTGGATATACTCCTGGCGGAGCATCAACTGGAGCCGATCACCACCAACGACTTCGCCACCAACTGCCGCTACATCTGGTCCGCTTGGCTGGAGATCAGTGGGCATCCAGAGATGGATTTGATCGATCTTCTGCCGCCGGAGCAGATCGCGCGCATCCAGACGTGGGTGAGCACACCGCCGCCAGATTTCACCATGGAGCAACTGGAGCGGGATGTGATGTACACCATCCTCCGAATCCGCTATCGGCAATTGCACGAACAGAGCGCAAAGCTCAACACCTTAATCATCGAGGCGCAGAATGAAGGCGATATGACCGGTCAGCGCTACGCTAAATCGATGCGTTCCCTGGCCCAGCACATGCGCAAAATTCAACAGGCTCTTTCGGACTGTACCCCCTCTCAAAAAAAGAAGGAGAGACTATGACAACTGAGCAAACCACCAAACGTGAACGTCCCACATCCCCGGCAGAAGAGCTGGCGGATCAAGAAAACATGTCGGATTTCGAGCCGGATTTCGAGAACGAGCTAGATCTGGATGCGGATTTCGAGGTGGAACTGGAGGACGATCTCGAAATAGACGAGGACGAAAACGAAGAAGATGATGATACGTTGGGATTGGATTTAGACGCGATCTTCAGCGACGAGCCTTCGGCCCTGGAACTGAGCCAAATCGAGGACGAGGACGCGGATGAGGGCGCGATCAAGCCCGCCAAATTAGCCGATCTGGTCGATGATCCCGTGAAGATGTACCTACGGGAGATCGGCCGCGTTGATTTGCTCAAGCCCTATCAAGAGGTATGGATCTGCCTGATTCGCGAGGCCGCCGATGATCTGGGGAAGGTCTGCCAGATGGTCGCCACGGACATCGACCCGGACGCCGTCGGGCGCAATCTGCTCGAAATCTACGAGACCGCGCGCGATAAGTGGTGCGAGAGTCAATGCCTGGCCGCGGAGAACGACGTCGAGACGCTCTCCGCGATCCAATTTATGGAAGAGGTCAAGCGTCAGCGGCGCGTCGTCATCTCGGAGGTCGAATCGGAGCTGTACACCTACATGGGGCCAAATCGCTGGGGCGACAACTCGCAATGGCGGCCCGTGATCCTCCACCTGCTCAATTGCGCCATTGCACTCTACCTCCTCCCGCCGGTGCTGATCGAGCACATCCACGCCCAAATCGCCACCGACGCCGAGTGGCCCACGACCGCCGAGATCGAAGAGCAGATACCCAGCCCCGATTGTATCTTCGACTGGTGGCAACAGGTGGAGATTTTGGCCGCCGAGGCGCAACAGCTCCTCGTGCGCGCCAACCTACGGCTCGTCGTCAACATCGCCAAGCGCTACGTCGGGCGCGGCGTCTCGTTCCTCGATCTCATTCAGGAGGGCAACATCGGCCTGCTGCGCGCCGTCGAGAAGTTCGATTTTCGGCGGGGGTACAAATTCTCCACCTACGCTACATGGTGGATTCGCCAGGCCATCAGCCGGGCCATCGCCGACCAGGCCCGCACCATTCGCATCCCCGTGCACATGGTGGAAACCATCAACCGCCTGCTGCGCACGCAACGGCGGATGATGCAGGAACTGGGCCGCGATCCCACGCTGGACGAGTTGGCGCTCAAGATGGACATCCTCTCCAGCAACGAGATCCGGGATATTCAAGAGGCCCGCAAGCGAGATGGAGACCTATCTCCGTTCCTGGAGCGCAAATTACGCCGCGCCGTCGGCAAGGTGCGCAACATCCTCAGCATCTCCCAGGAGCCGATGTCGCTGGAGACGCCCGTCGGCAACGAGGATAACAGCGAACTGGCCGATTTCATCGAGGATGAAAATCTCCCCGGCCCAATGGACGCCACATCGTCCCAGATGTTGCGCGAGCAACTCCAAAGCATCTTGGGCGAGCTGAACAGCCGCGAGCGCGAGGTGCTGGAGATGCGCTTCGGCCTCAAGGATGGGCGCGCGCACACGCTGGAGGAGGTCGGCCAGGCCTTCGACGTCACCCGCGAGCGCATCCGCCAGATCGAATCCAAGGCGCTGCGCAAACTTCGCCATCCGGGGCGAAGTCGCAAACTCCGCGATTTTTTGACGTAAATTTATGTAGGTTCGTCGTCAGCCTCGCAGCGGAGCCTTTGGGCTTAAGCGGAGTGGCGTTTTGCTTGGGTATGACGGACGGCACTCCGTTTCACTTCGTGTCTGACTACAAACTACGCACTATAATAAAATTCCTGACTCGATTAGCAAAGTTTCGCAAATTTTATCTGCTTTAATCTGCTTAATCTGCTGAGAAAGGAGCCTCAATGTTCAAAAAGATCGAAATTCAAACCCGCAACAAAGTCGACCTGATCGACATTACCGACCGCATCCAAGACGCCATCCGAGAAAAGCAAGTCTCCGAAGGCGTCTGTTTTGTCTATTGCCCGCACACCACCGCCGGCATCGTGCTCAATGAGAATTGGGACACCGACGTCGAGAAGGATTTGGCGATGGTGCTGAACAAAATCGCGCCGGACGATTTGCCCTATCGCCACGGCGAGGGGAATTCGCCGGCCCACATCAAATCGGTGCTGGTGGGCAGCGATCACTTCATCTTCATCCAGAACGGCCAGCTCCAGATGGGGCGCTGGCAGGGCGTCTTCTTGGCCGAGTTCGACGGCCCGCGCCATCGCACCGTCTGGGTCAAAGTCCAGACCGAAGCGACCAGCGGGTGATGATCAGCAGATTTAGGTAGGTCGGAATGGCATTCCGACCGGAGCGCCACCTGCGCCTGCGGGTGATAATCAGCGGATTTAGCGGATTTAGGTAGGTCGGAATGGCATTCCGACCGGAGCGCC
>JBKHCQ010000326.1:0-4298 GCA_046541755.1 Anaerolineales bacterium
CTCAAAGCCCCCGTCTCGGGGGCGTCTGCAAAGCGAGAGAGAGTTTTTAAGCCGTTCCCGGGGACTGGGAGCTTTTTTGAATAGCGTGTCACTTTTGCCGTAATACCTTTCAACTTATAACCTGCAACTCATTTTTTAAAAGGAGGAAAACTATGGCTAAGAAGCAACCAACCCGTCGCATCCAGGCGGACGATCTGTACAAATTCAAGCTCATCACCGGCTTGGATCTTTCCCCGGATGGCGCGCGCGTCATCTATGCCGTCCAGCGCGTCGATCAGGAGACGGAGAAAAAACACAGCAACCTCTGGCTGATCCCGACCGCGGGCGGCGACGCCCAACAATTCACCGTGGGGGATCACACCGACATCAAGCCGGCGTGGTCGCCCGATGGCCGCCAAATCGCCTTCCTGTCCAATCGCCAGGACGAGAAACAATTCCAGATCTATCTCATCCCGGCCAACGGGGGCGAGGCGCGGGCGCTCACCGAGATGGAGGGCGAGTTCGAGCGCTTTGCCTGGTCGCCCGATGGTTCGCGCATCCTCTGTCAGTTCCGCAAGAAGGATGAGGAGGTGCTGGAGCGCGAGGCCGACGAGAAAAAGAAAGAGCTAGGCGTAGTCTACCGTCAGATCGACCGGGTGCGCTATTCGTTGGATGGCAAGGGCTACTTCCCCAAGGAGCGCTGGCATCTCTGGAGCATCGACGTCGCGACCGGCGAGGCGACCCAGCTCACCGAGGGCGATAAGTACGACGAAATTCACCCGGCCTGGACGCCGGATGGCGAATCGGTCGTCTTCCTATCGAACCGCCAGCCCGATCCTGACCTGGCGCCGGACAAAGTCGATCTCTACGTCATCCCGGCGGCGGGCGGCGAGATGCGGCGCATCCCCACGCCGGTCGGGCCAAAAGAACTGCCCAACGTCTCCCCGGACGGCAAATGGATCGCCTACATCGGCCGCGATGGGGTCAGCGATTGGTGGAAGAACGACGAGTTGTGGATTGTGCCGCTCGCAGCCAAAGAGAAGACGCAGGCCCGCAATCTCACCGCCGACTATGACATGACCATCTCCACCTTCACCCTCAATGACCTGGGCGGCGCGGAAAAGCTGCCGCCGAACTGGTCGCCCGATGGCCGGCGGATCTATGTCCAGATCTCTCACCACGCCAATACCACGCTCTACGCCGTTGATCTGGCGGAGGATGAGGCCGCCGCGCCCAAGATGACGACCATCATCGGCGGGCCGGGCGTTGTCGGCGCCTACAAATTCGACGCGGCGCACGAGACGCTGGCCTACTTCCGGGGCGAGATGTTCGATCCAGGGCAGATTTGGCGCTTAGATTTAGCCAGCGGCGAGGAAGCGAAGCTCACGCGCCTCAACGCGGAGATCTTGGACGAGGTCGATCTTGGCCAAGTCGAAGAGGTGTGGTTCAAAGGGCCGGACGGCAATGACCTCCAGGGCTGGATCCTCACGCCGCCCGGCTTCGATCCTGAGCAGAGCTACCCCTCGATTTTGGAGATTCACGGCGGGCCGCTGGCGCAGTACGGCAACTTCTTCATGCACGAGTTCTTCTACCTGGCGGCGCAGGATTACGTCGTCTACTTCTGCAATCCCCGGGGCGGCCTCGGCTACGGCGAGGCGCACGCCAAGGCCATCTGGGGCGCGTGGGGGACGAAGGACTACGCGGATCTCATGGCCTGGGCGGATGAGGTGGCCGCCCGTCCCTACATCGATGTGGAGCGGATGGGCGTCACCGGCGGCAGCTACGGCGGTTACATGACCGCCTGGATCATCGGCCACACCGATCGCTTCGCGGCGGCGGCGGCGCAACGCAGCGTCGTGAACTGCATCAGCATGTGGGGCAGCAGCGACGCCAACTGGATCTTCCAACAGCCCTGGGGCGATCGCCCGCCCTACGAGAGCATCGAGCAACTGTGGGAATACTCGCCGCTCAAGCACCTCGATGGCGTCACCACGCCGACCCTGGTCATCCACAGTGAGCGCGATCTGCGCTGCCCGTTGGAGCAGAGCCAGCAACTCTTCGTCGCGCTCAAAACTCAGGGCGTGGATACCCGATTGGTGCTCTTCCCAGAGGAACCGCACGGCCTTTCGCGCGTGGGGCGCACCGACCGCCGCATCGCCCGCCTGGAGCACATCAGCGGCTGGTTTGAGGAACGACTCTGACGCATCCTTGCGAAGGTTATCAAGAGCCTTTTTAGCTCAACGATCTTGTGCTGAGCATTGCGTCTTTGGGTTTCAAGACCCGTAGGGAACCTTCGCAAGGGTTCGAGATCACGGGGATTTCGGGCCGCCCAGGCGCGAGACCGCGTCCTGGATTGCGTCCGCATCGGCGCTGCGAATCGCGTCGGCGGGCGCCGGCCCATCCCCCAGCACCACCGTGACCACGCCGTCCCGGCAGGGGATCGCCAGGTCGGCGGTGTAGCTCGCGCCCGCCTCGCGGATGAGATACTCGCGCTCTGGGAAAAAGCCGCTCTCCTTGAGCGTCACGTACAGCCCATCCGCGCCGGAGGCGTAGAGATCGTTGATCTCCTCGGCGGCCGTGAAGCGATCCCACGTCGTCTGGATGAAGGTCACGCGCCGCCAGCGCAGGCTGGGAATCGGCGGCTCGCGGCGGATCAGTGGGCCGAGTTGGAGCTTGTAGTAGCGGCTATCGGCGCGGGGGTGCTCAGCCTCTTCCGGCAGGAGATCGCGCCGGCGGGCCAGCTCGTGGCCGCGCACCTCGGCATACCAGGGGATTGACCAGCGGTCGTCTTTGAAGGCCGCCGTCAAATAGAAGGCCAACACGGCGGCGTCGGTGGTGCATTCCGGCGCGTGCTTGATGGGAATGCGATACCATCCCGCATCCCGCGCCAACCGCAAATCCCGGAGCTTGGTCATCACACCGACTAACACCCGATCAGCTTTGTGGAACATCATCGCACCCCCTCACAAAATAGGTCGATTTTAGCAAAGTATAGAGCACCCACCCGGAACGTCAAACTTACCTCGCTCAGAATCGATACGATCAGAGAACGTTCATCTTATTGACTTTCGACCCGTAACTTTCAACCTTTAACCTGTAACTTTCAACTTTTAACCCGTAACTTTCAACTTTCAACTCATTCTCATAAGGAGGTAGTATGCGCATTGATCACGTAGCCATAGCCGTGAAAGACTTGGATGACGCCTTAGCATTTTATCGCGATGCCCTGGGGCTTGAAGTGACGGGCCGCCGCGAGGTGCCGGCGGAGGGCGTGGAGATCGCCTTTCTGCCCACCGCCGACACCGAAATCGAACTCATCAGCCCCTTGGACCCCGAAAATAGCATCGGGCGCTTTTTGGAGAAGCGCGGCGAAGGCATTCATCACCTCTGCGTCGGCGTCGAGGACATCGAGGCCGCCGTCGCCCAACTCCAGGACGAAGGCGCGCGCGTGCTTTCCGAGATCAAGCGCCACGCCGATGGCACGCGGTACGTCTTCATCCACCCCAAGAGCACCCACGGCGTCTTGATGGAACTCTACCAAAAACCGGAGGCGTAAAGCATGCGCCGGTTCGTCTGGGGCGGGATCATCATAGCCCTCATAGCCCTCGGGCTGATCGCGGCGCTTCTCTTGCTGGGCGCATCGGTGCGCGCCGACGAGACCCCGACGCCCACGCCGACCCTGCAACCGACCACGCAGATCTTCGTCCCCGCCATCGGCGGCGGCCCGCGCGAATCGCCCGCGACGCCGAGCGTCCTGCCCCCGGCGTGGCGCTCCTTCCTGCGCCGCTATGGTTCCCCCCTTTTTCTGATCATCGCCCTCGCGCTATGGGCGTGGCTGCGCTGGCGAAGACAACAGGATATTGGGTGAAATCGCAACTTTCGGGGACGAGGACGACGCCCGCGCAGGCGGTCGCTTGGCGCGTTAGCGCCTGTCTCAGGACTTCAGTCCGGGAATTGCCATTGCCTTAATCGTTGCCTGTGGTATACTGCTTATGACAGTTGAATAACGCGACCATCGAGGTGCGCCTGTCGTCCCCAGGACGGCGGCGCTTAAAGTGAGGAAGACCGGTGCAAGGCCGGCGCTGTCCCGCAACGGTAATCCTCTTTTGAGGAAAGCCCGACACTCCGCCCGGATGGATGCTATCGAACCTTCGCGGAAAGGTTGCGGCATGTGATAGTTGATCAGATCACATAACCAAGCCCCCTCAGCTCTCCGAGCGAAGGGGGCTTTTCCATTTTCAACCTCCAACCTCCAAAAACCTCCAACAACCTCCAGACCCCTTCTGGGAAAATTAGCCCAACCCGTAACTTTCAACTTT
>JBKHCQ010000327.1:0-4270 GCA_046541755.1 Anaerolineales bacterium
ACCAAGAGGCCCCCGATCATATCGGGGGCCTCTTTTTTAGGGGCGGGGGGCGAAGCGCAGATCACTTCGCCCAATCGATCAGGGTATTGAGAACATACCAGCGAATTAAAAAGCCGCAGCGCCGCCAGAGCGGGCGCTGAAAGCGCGGGCGGCGGTAGCGATAGAGCACGCTGGCCAATCGATAGCGGCGGTGGAGGCTGCGGCCCATCGGGCTGGATAGCACATCCGCGCGATATGCCTCGAAGCTGAAATCGCCGCGCGCGAACGCCGTCTGGAGCGCCTGGGCCGCGATCTCGCCGTAGCCCAGCGCGAACGAAATCCCCTCGCCGTAGGTGGGATCGATGCCGGCGGCATCGCCGACCAACAGCACACGCGGCGCGGCGAATGGCCCCGCCGGCGTGAACCAGCGGATGGGATGGCCTTGGAGCTGGTGCGCGCTCAGATCCACGCCCTCTTTGGCGACGGCCTCGCGGAGTGGGGGAACCAGGCTGGGCGCGCCGGTCTTGTACATCCCCAGATCGAAGATGCCGCGATTGCGCGCCGGCTCCCCCGCGATCTGCGTGGGGAAATCCCAGATGTAGCCCTGCAGATCCTGGGCGATGATGTCGAACCGGAAGAAGGCGGTGCTTTGGCGCTCCGGGGTCGTCTGCGCCACGGGATGCTGAAACTCCAGCAGGCGGGCGACGTGGCTATGGGCGGGATCGGTGGTGACGGCCCGGCGCGCGATGCTGTTGGCCCCGTCCGCGCCGACCACGACCTGCGCGTGGAGCGTCTCCCTGTCGGTCTCCACGCGCACCCCATCCGCCGCGGGCGTGATGCGCCGCACGCGCGTGTTCTCGCGCACCTCGACGCCGCGCGCCCGCACGGCCTCCGCCAGCCAGTGATCGAACTCCGCGCGGTGATAGACCCGGAAGCAGACAGGCGTAAGCTGCATCGTGGTCCCGCGCCCCTCGAAGTGGAAGTGGGCCGTGTGAACCGGGACGTGCGGTATCTTGGTGAGATCGAGGCCCAGGCGGCTCAGGATGTACTCCCCATCGCGCAGCACGCCGCCGCCGCACAGCTTGGGCCGGGGATGGCGCGCGCGTTCCAATACCAGCGTGGCATCGGCCAACGCCGGTGCAATCTGGGCCAGGTGGAGCGCCGTGCTGCTGCCCGCCGGCCCTGATCCGATAATGATGATCTTGTGTCTCATAGCTCTGTCCAATTGAAATCTGATTGAAGAATCGCGAGGTTGTGTATAATGGGAGGGTTGTTGATAGCCATCATAGAGTGAAACCATGGCTTGTCAAATTGACGAGACCAAATCAAGAGGACAACAAGATGAAGCTAAATCAATGGCTGAGTCAGACACTGGAACATCTTAGAAGGAAGCCCGTGTGGATCGGCGCGGCGCTGTTGTTGTGCTTGGGCGCGCTGGCAGCGGGATGGATAGTGTGGCGGCTGCGATATGGCGCGCCTTCGGCGGGGGAGGCCCCGCCGCCGTTGCCCGCGCCTGAGACGCCGGAGATGGCGTCCGCCTTCGATTTCCCGCTCGATCCGGCCGAATTTGGACCGTACATCCCGCGCGTCTCCGGGCCGCTGGCCGTCGATACCCGCTACGGCGCGCAGAATCCCGGTGTGGGCGCCGACGGCAAATGCTTCGTCGATCTGAGCGGCGAGCGGGTGCCGTTTAATCGCCTCTATCACGCCGGCGAGGATTGGTTCGGCCTAGATGCCCAGGGCAAGGTCCTCGGACACGCGGCGGCCGGCGCGCCCGTGCGGGCCGTCGCCAACGGTGTGGTCGCCTGGTCGCAGTCGCTGGGCGCGGAGGGCTACGTGCTCATCGTCGAGCATCATCTGCCGCCCGAGGCCGAGCGCGAGCGCGTCTGGTCCGTCTACTGGCACGTGGCGGATGTCACCGTCGCCGTGGGCGAGGCGGTGGCGCGCGGTCAGGCGGTCGGGCGCGTGCATGATCACGGCCTCAACAGCCACCTCCATTGGGAGATCCGCGCCTTCGCTGATGGCAGCGACCTCTTCCCGCCGGAGAGCGCCGGCGGGCGCGGAACGTGCAACGGCTATCAGATGGGCGTGGGCTACACGTGGGACGATGCGCCGGATCGCGCCCGCCCGGAGGCGTGGGGGTACTTAGATCCCGTGGCGTTCGTCGAGGCCCATCGCCCGTAGGCTGGATTGAGTCAAGCAACAAAGCAACAAAGCAACAAATAACAAATAACAAATCGGCAAATTGCGAATTTTGAATCTTTACTCAATAGCTCTATTCTAAATTCGCAATTCTAAATTCACAATTACGGAATCGGATACTGGAAAGATTTCCTAAATGTAAAACGACAAATGGGCAGTCCGACCCGCATTCGCTTTCCCGCCCATTTCCTATACAATCTATCCGAGAACCCTATCAGCATCTAACGTGAGGAGAAAACAAATACATCTATGCAATACGATAATGTCTGTGTCGCAGGAATGGGATATGTGATCCCCGATAATGTCATCACCTCGGCGTGGCTGGAGGAGCAGATCGCGCCGGTGTACGAGGCGCTGCACGTGCCGCTGGGCTTCATCGAGCGGGTCACGGGCATCCAGGAGCATCGCTGGTGGGATGAGAGCGTGAGTGTTTCCGATGCCTCGGCGATGGCGGCGGAGCGCGCCATCGAGCGCGCCGGTATCGCCAAGCGCGAGCTGCGTTGCCTCATCAACGCCTCCGTGTGCCGCGATTACATCGAGCCGGCCACCGCGTCCATCGTCCATCATAAAGTGGGCCTGCCACCGGAGGCGATGAGCTTCGATATGGTCAACGCCTGCCTGGGCTTCCTCAGCGGGATGATGACTATCGCCAATATGATCGAGCTGGGACAAATCGACGCGGGCATTGTGACCGCCGCCGAGGCCCCGCGCGAGGGCCAGTTGGCCACCATCGCGCAAATGTTGGCCCAGCCGCCCACGCGCGCCGATTTGCGGGATAATCTGGCCTCCTTCACGCTGGGCGCGGCCTCGGTAGCGATGGTGCTGCGCCGCTGCGATCAGACCCCCGACGGCCACCGCATAATCGGCGGCGCCGGCTCCAGCAACACCGAGCACAACGACCTCTGCGTGGCGCAGCGCACGTGGATGCACACCAACTCCAGCAAGCTGCTCAGCGAGGGCACCGTCGTCATTCAAGAGGCGTGGCAAAAGTTCAAGGCCGAGATCGGCTGGCGCAATCGCGACGTGGATCGGCTCTTCAGCCATCAGGTGAGCATGCCGCAGCGGATGGTCGGCCTGCGCGCGCTGGGCCTCTCGCCGCAGATCGACTATCCGACCGTGCACTATCTGGGCAACACCGCCTCGGTGGCCGCGCCGCTGAGCATGGCCCTGGGCGCGGACGATGACTTCGTCCACCCCGGCGAAAAGGTGGTGCTCTTCGGCGTCGGCAGCGGCATCAACAGTCTTATTATGGGGATCGAATGGTGAGGGATTTTAGCAGCGTTGCGTACCCCTTCGCCCCCTACTGGCTGGAGTTGGAGGGGGCGCGGATGCACTACGTGGATGAGGGCGCGCGCGACGCCCCGCCCGTCGTGATGATCCACGGCAACCCGACGTGGTCGTTCTACTATCGGCGGCTGATCCAGGCGCTCAAGGACTCGCATCGCGTCATCGCGCCGGATCACGTGGGCTGTGGGCTTTCCGATAAGCCGCAGGACTATCCCTACACGCTGGCGCAGCACATCGCGAACCTGGAGCGGTTGCTGACATCGCTGGAACTGACCGACATCACGTTAGTCGTTCACGATTGGGGCGGCCCCATCGGGATGGGCTACGCCACGCGCCACCCAGAGACGATCCGCCGCCTGGTGCTCTTCAACACGGCGGCCTTCTACGTCGATGCGGTGCCCTGGGTGCTGAAGCTGGCGCGTAGCCCCGTGATCGGCGCGCTGCTGGTGCGGGGCCTCAACGCCTTCGCGCGCGGCGCGCTGCGCTGGGGCACGAGCCGCCCGGAGCGCTTTACGCCCGCGGTCCGGGCGGGCTACCTCGCGCCCTACGATAGTTGGCGCCATCGCGTGGCGATCTATCGCTTTGTGCAGGATATTCCCCTCTCGCCGGAACATCCCAGCCGCGCCACACTTGACCAAATCGAGGCGCGCCTCTCCCGCCTGCGCGACCATCCCGCCCTGATCCTCTGGGGCGCGGACGACTTCGTCTTCACCACGAAAGATATTCTTCCCCAGTGGCGCCGCCATCTGCCCCAAGCCGACGTTCACGTGCTGGAAAACGCCGGCCACTACGTCGTCGAGGA
>JBKHCQ010000328.1:0-4253 GCA_046541755.1 Anaerolineales bacterium
CTCCTGGATGAGGGGTTGCAGGACTTGGAGAACTTTTCACTGGTGCTATACTGGTAGGCGACTTGTTAATGATTCCCATACAATGCAATTTTTTATAGGAGACACGATGCGACACGAGGAAGGAACGTTCACGACCCACGACGGAGAAGCTCTGTACACGCAACGGTGGATGCCAGAGGGCGGCCAAGAGATCAAGGCCCATCTGGCCGTGGTGCACGGACTGGGCGAGCATAGTGGGCGCTACGAGGATTTCGCGGTGTGGTTTACGCCTCAGGGCTACGCCGTTCACGCCTTCGATCTGCGCGGGCACGGACAATCGCCGGGCGTGCGCGGCTACTTCCGCGAGTGGGAGGATGTGCGGGGCGATGTGCGCGTCTTTCTGGCGGAGGTGCAACAGCGGGGGCCGGACGCCCCCCTGTTCCTGATCGGCCACAGCCTGGGCGGGTTGATCGTGCTGGAGTATGGCCTTTTCGGTGAGGTCGACGCGCTGAGTGGGCTGATCGCTTCGGCGCCGGCGCTCGCGCGCGGCGAGGGCGTCTCTCCGCTGGTGATGTGGGTCGGTAAGGTGCTGGCGCGCTTCGCCCCCCAGAAACGGCTCAGGGTCGGGCTGGATGTGCAGGGCCTCTCGCGCAACCCCGACGTCGTCCAGGCGTATCGAGATGATCCGCTGGTGCATGGCTGGGGGACGCCGAGCGGGGCTGTGGCCATCGACGGCGCGATGAAGCGCGCGACGGCCCACGCCGAGGAGTGGCCCGACGAGCTGCCGCTGCTCATCGTCCACGGCGGCGCCGACTCCATCTGCCCGCCGACGGCGAGCGCGCGCTTCTACGCCAACGTCCATGCGCCAGATAAAATGCGCCACGAGTACCTCCACTTCCGTCACGAGGTCTTCAACGACGTGGGGCGCGAGAAGGTGTTAGAGGATGTGCGCATCTGGTTGATGGATCATCTGCCCGCTTGATCTGCTACCGCGCAGTAGAAATCCTGACCCATCCAGGGACATAGGGCGGAATTTTATTCCGCCCTATGTCTGTTACCTGACCCTCACGGATTCTCCTTCGGCACGACCCTGATCTGCACCGGGCCGGCCTCGGCCTGATTGCCCGCCGCATCGTAGGCGATGACGCGGAAGGAGTAGGTACCGGGCGGCCCCAACGTCCAGTTGATGTTGTAGGGCGCCACGGTGCGCACGTTGAACGGTTCCTCTTCATCGCCCTTATAAAACTCCACGCGGTCTAAGGCGTATTTATCCTGCACCTCAGCGTGGATGTTGACCCACTCATCGAAGCCATACTCGTACTCCGCCCCTTCCGGCGGATAGGTCAGATCAACCTCGGGCGGATCGTTGTCCACCGTCACCTGAATGGTCGCCTGACGGACGTTCTGATCGTGCCCGACGACCTGAAGTTGCAGCGTGTACAGCCCGCTCTCCAAGGCGTTGGTGTCGAAGTTCTCCAGGAGATTGTTCTCCACCTGATTGCCGTGATCCGGCCCGACTTGCGTCCACTCGGTGGGATTCAGCCCGCGTCCGAAGACGAGGCGATAGAAGGCGAAATCCCCGCCGCGCGCGTTGCCCTCGATGGGCGCGACATCGCTAATGTAGGAGTAAGCCACCGGCGAGGTGATCGACACCTCGGCCTGGGATTGGTTGGGGCCATAAATCGTGTCGTACTCCGTGGGCGGGATCGAGGGCCGTTGATCCTCCGACAGACTCTGGATCCAATCCTCCGTTTCTGGCGGGAGCACCATATAGACCCGCTCCTCCACCAGATCCGGCGGCGTGTAGATCGTCGCCAGCTTGCCTGTCTCGCGATTGACCAGGAAGACCTGGTGGATGGTGTCCTTGTCCGTCGGCTCCGTACCGGGAATCATCAACTCCGTGCGGACGGGGCAATTGCCATTGGGCAACTTGCCGGAGACGGAGCAGACCGTCACCTCTTGTAAACCGTCCGGTCGCTCAAAGTTGACAATCGGCTCCCCCAAATGCGCGTACTCCATCACCGCGTGCCAGACATACGCAGCGCCTCGCGCCCCCGGCGTGTTGATCATATAATCGTCGGGGTCCTTGTTGCCCATCCACACCGCCGTGACGTACTGCGGCGTGAATCCCACCGTCCAGTTATCGGAGAAGTTGTTCGTCGTGCCGGTCTTTGCGGCGGCCGGACGCTCGTTCGCCAACTCCAACGCGTTGGGCCGGCCGAAGGCCGGGAGCCGCGCCTGACGGTCGGAGAGGATGTTGGTGATGAGATAGGCGAGGCGCTCGTCCAAAACGCGGCGCGATTCGGGCTGATCGTATTGGTAGAGGACGTTGCCGTTACGATCCTCGACGCGCAAAATCGCCACCGGGTCCAACTCGCGGAAGCCGGGGCGCTGCGCGTCTTCGGAGATTGGCTTGCCCTGCATCACGCCGTTATTGGCAAAGACGCTGAAGGCGTAGGCCATATCGATGGGGTAGACCTCACCGCTGCCCAGCGCCAGGCTCAGGCCGTAATCTTGCAGGCCGCGATCTATCGTGTTGATGCCCATGTTGTGCGCGGTGCGGATCACGTCATCGATGCCGGCCATCGACATCGCTTCCACGGCGGGGATGTTGAGCGAGCGCGCCAGCGCGCCGCGGAGGCTGACCGGCCCGTGATATTTGCGGGTGTAGTTCTCCGGCACGTAGGGCGCCATCCCCCCCCCCTGATCGAAGGCCTGGCGCACGTCCAGGAACATCTGCGCGGCGTTGTAGCCCTGCGAAAGCAGCGTCACATACGTGAACGGTTTGAACGACGAGCCGGGCTGGCGCAGGCCATCCACCGCGTAGTTGAACTTCCCGTCGATCTCCTCGTTCCAGTAATCCGCGCTGCCGACCATAGCCAAAATCTCGCCCGTCGTGGGGCGCAGAACCATCACCGCTGCATTTTTAACGTTGTAATCGTTGCCGATGCGATCACCGGGTACATCGGGGATGTACTGCGCGGCCTCGCAGCCGTTGGCGATTGCTTCCGGAATCGCTGCCGCCGGATCTTCTCCGGAGAGGATGCGGAGGTAGGTTTGTGTAGCGCACTCCGCTTGATGATTTAGCTCCAGATCCAACGATGTGTACACCCGCAGCCCGCCGCCCGCCACCATCTGCGGGCCGAACATCTCCTCCAACTCGTTGCGCACGTACATCGAAAAGTGAGGCGCCTGGATGTCAAAACGCTGTGAGGACTCGGCGAGATTCCAGGGTTCACTTTCGGCCTGCTTGGCCTGCGCGCTGGTGATGCAGCCCTCCTCGACCATCCGGCGGAGCACAATCTCCTTGCGCTCCAGCGCCGCCTCCGGCGCGGCGAACGGATTGAGGCGCGGATATTGCGGAATCGCGATCAGGGTCGCGGCCTCGGAGAGCGTCAAATCCTCCACCGATTTATCGAAGTAGACGCGCGCGGCCGCATCGATGCCGTAGGCCAAGTTCCCGTAGAGGTTGGTGTTGATGTACCATTCCAGGATTTCCTCCTTCTCATAGAGGCGCGTCAACTCGACGGAGATCAGCACCTCTTTGATCTTCCGCGCGTAACTCTTCTCGAAGCGCTCTTCTAAGGGGATCACCGAGTTCTTCACGACCTGCTGGGTGATCGACGAGCCGCCCTGGACGCTCTCACCCTGCAAGTTGCTGATGAACGCGCGCGAGATCCCCCGAATATCGAAGCCGGGATTGTCCCAGAAGCGCTTATCCTCCATCGCGACGGTCCCGCAGACCACGTACTCCGGCATCGCGGAGAGTGTTACCCAACTCCGGTCGCCCGCGTTGGGATCGATCACCTCGTAGATCAACTCCGACTCACGTTGGCCGTCGCCGTTCGTATCCTCGCCCCAAGCGAAAATCTTCGTCGTCTCGAAGGTCTCCACACTCTTCGTCGCCACCTCCTCCGGTGTGGGGAGATTCTCCGTGATGAGCGAATAGGCGCCGGCCGCCGTGCCGACCCCCACACCGACGAGAATGGTTACCGCGATAAGCATCACCAGCGTGACGACGCCCACAATTCGCAGCACTAAATTGACGCCGGTGCGGCTCTTCTGGCGGCGCCGCTCCCGATCTTTGACGATCATAGTGCGAATCAAGCGCACGGGTGTGCGTTCTGTCGTTGTCATAACCACCTCATATTGTATTCATCGTTCAACCAACATTAAGCCTGAACGTCTTCCTGACCCATAGGGTCGTTCTCAGTTCGTTATAAGACTCTACTGAAAGAACTCTAAAAATCCGATTTTTTAGAAATTTACTACTA
>JBKHCQ010000329.1:0-4250 GCA_046541755.1 Anaerolineales bacterium
ATTTAGCGGTTGCGGCGCTGATTGCGGCGCTGGTTGCGTAGCCCGATGCGGCGCAGGCCCTCTAAGGTGAGCCACGGATCGTGGGCGTCGAAGCTGTCGGTCAGGGGCGCGATGACGCGCGAGAGGCCGCCCGTGGCGATGACGGGGACGGGCGCCGCCAGCTCATCCATCTCTTCCATCTCTGTGCGGATGCGGGCGATGAGGCGCTCGACGAGGCCGGCGTAGCCGAAGAGGATGCCGGACTGGAGCGCGGAGATGGTGTCGGTGCCGATAGCGCGCGAGGGCGTCGCCAGGTCGATTTGGGGAAGTTGGGCCGTGCCGCCCGCCAGCGCCGAGGCCGTCAGGTTGACGCCGGGCGCAATCGCGACGCCCAAGAACTCCGCATCCGCCGAGACGGCGGTGAAGGTGGTCGCTGTCCCGAAATCGACCACGATGCAGGCGCCCTCGAAGTGGGCGTAGCCGGCCACCGCGTTGGCGATCAGATCCGCGCCAACCTCCGCCGGGTTCTTCACCGCGAAGGTCAACCCCGTATCGACCTCGTGACTGACCAACAGCGGCCGCTGGCCCGTCTGGGCCTCAAGCATCTCCTGCATGCGGCCCGTCAGCGGCGGCACAACGCTGCTGAGCACCACCGCCGAAAACGAGGTCATCGCCAAATCCGTCTCGCCCAGGAGGGAACGAAAGAGGATGCCGTACTCATCCGGCATCTTATCCCGCACGGTTCGCACCCGCCAATGATAGCGCCACGACTCGCCATCGTGAATGCCAAAGACGATGTTGGTGTTGCCAATGTCCGCAACTAATAGCATAGGGCCTCCAGATTAAGCGTATTGCGTAGTTCTAGACTTCTTAGCTCACGGATTAACACGGATTAACACAGATATTTTTTGATTTTTATGTTGGCGGTAAGATGCACAAGCAACTGAGGAATTGCTCCGACGGAAAATCTAAAAATCCGTGTGATCCGTGAAAATCTGTGAGCTATTTTCAAAAAGCGTCAGGGGATAGATCTTAATACCCTTTTTCGCGAGGATCCCATTGAAAAACTCGCATCATCGTTTCTCGATCCAACCACAAGGAGGCCAACCGAAGCTGCTGTTCTCGTTCTGATATTGGCCCATATTGCTTCTTGATGCGGGCCAGCGCCAATTGTTGGACCGCTTTGGTTAGCTCGCTGACCCGCTTAAGTTTTTCTTGCGGGGACATCCGGCGATACCCTTCGATGATCATCTCTTGAATGTGGGGCGGTGTATCTTGAATTTCTTCCATCGTCACAGCCTCCTACCCGTTCAGTTCCTTGAAGTAGCGCACGACGGGCAGCCCGACAAAGCCGACCTTCTCGTACGCTCGCCGCGCGGGCGCGTGGCCGGGATCGCCGCCGGTCTCGACGGTGGCCCTTCGCATGCCGCACTCCTTCATCTTCTCCAGCGCGACGCGATTTAACTCGGCGCCGATGCCGTGGTTTTGAGCGTCGGGATGGACAGCGAGGAGGTAGATCTCGCCAACTTTCTCCTTGTCATCCAACTCACACGAGAGAAAGCCGACCACGGCGTCGTCGGCCTCGGCCACCCAGGTGATTTTCTCCGCGTCGTTGCACGCATTCTCCACCACCTCGCGCTGGCTGGCTCGCCAATCGGGCCAGATGAGGCGGTAGATGTCCGGCCCCAACACCTGCTGAAACGATTCGAAAACCGGTTCCCACGCCAACAGGGATAGTTCAACCACGGCGTCGAGATCGTCAGCGCGGAAAGAACGAATGTGAAAGTCCATAAGAAGCCTCCTTCAGAAAATAGGTGAAGGCGCAACGCACTCACCCCCGAAAATCCCTGGCAAGTGCGTTGCACCCAGCAATAATCTCCCCTAGTACCCTAGCACCTGCGATGCGCCCGGCTCGATGGCGCGACCGGCGACGCGGACGGGCGTCGCGGCGGGGTTGTCCTCGGCGGCGGTGACCTTCACCTGCTCGTGGGTGACCTCGATATCTAGGACATTGCCGCGCACTACCAATCGGAACGCGATTTTTTCCCACGCTGCCGGCAGGGCCGGCTCGAATGTAAGATGCTCCTCGGTCACGTTGAGGCCGGCAAAGCCCAGTACGATCATCTGCCAGACCGCGCCCGCGGCCGCCGTGTGAATCCCGCCCAGGAACGAGCCGCCGCTCATCACCTTCTTGCTCGTATTGTAGAGATCGATGGTCGAGGCCTCCCAGAAGTAGTCGTAGGCCTCCTGCTCATAGCCGGCGCCGGCCCACGTCGCCACCAGCGCGTGGACGGAGGGACTGAGGGAGGAGCCGTGCTCGGTGTGCGGCTCGTAGTAGTCGTAGTTGGCGCGCTTCACCTCGACGGGGAAGAGATCCTTGTGCAGTGCCAGCAGTTGGACCACATCCGCCTGCTTGAGCACCTGCGCGTGGACGGCGACGCCGTTGGGCCAGCCCCAATACTCCTCTGGATCAATGAGGCGCTCGCGAGCCTCCGCCGGCCGGATGTCCTCCAGCTCAAAGAAGCCGTCGCACTGCTCGATCAGCAGCGTGTCGGGATCAGGCTGCGGCAGGTAGATCAGCTCGACCATCTCCCGCCAGTTGGCGAGATCGTTCTCGTCCAGCCCCAGGCGCGCCATCAGCGCCGCCAGGGCCTCCGGCGCGCGCGCCTGCATCCGCTCGTGGAAGATCAGCGCCCGCTCCAGCGCGAACTTGGCCTGGTAGTTGGTGAAGGCGTTGTTGTCCACGTTCTCGTGATACTCGTCGGGGCCGAGCAGGCGGATGAACTCGTAGCGGTGCTTATCTTTCTTGAAATAGGCGTGCGAGACCAAGAACTGCGCCACCTCGAAGGCGATCTCCGCGCCGCACTCGACGACAAAATCCCAATCCGCCGTGGCCACGTCATAGAGCCACACCGCGTAAACGATGTCGGGCGAAATGTGAATCTGCCAATCGTTAAAATGATTGCGGATCTTGCGCCCGGTCAGCACGTTGGTGAAGAAATAATCGGGGAACAGCTCCTCGCCCGTCTTCCCGCTCGTCCAGGCATAGTAGGCGCCGTAGTAGCCCAGGCGCGCCGCCTTTTGGCGGGCGCCATCTAAGGTCTCGTAGCGATAGGCCAGGATGTTGCGGGCGACCTCCGGCTGCGTGTACAAAAACATCGGCAGATTGAAGATCTCCTGATCCCAAAAAGCCGCGCCTTGATAGACCTGGCACGAGAGGCCGCGCGCGCCGATGGGTAGGCGGGCGTGCGTGGGCGTGGCGATGATGTTCTGGTAAAGGTTGAAGCGCGTGACCACCTGCGCCTCCAGCGCCTCATCCTCGCGGCCCGCTTTCCCTGCGATTTGGATATCGCTGGCCGCCCAGATCTCATCCCAGCGGGCCGCGTGCGCCGCTTTGAGCGCGTCGAAGCCGGCATCCAAGGCCGCTTCGGCATCCGCCAACGCCGTCTCGCGGGGCGAACCCACGTCGTTGCTCGTGTAGATCACCGCGACTTTTTCCATCGTCACCTTTTCGCCCGGCTGGAGGTGAAAATCAAGCTCCCGCATGATCCGTCGCTCGCCCTGGATGATCCGCACATCCGCCGGGGCCGGCCCGGAGAGGCGGATGCCCGTCACCACATCGATCTGGATGCCGAACTCGACCGTCTCGGTCTCGATGGCGAGCAGATCGCCCGCCGGATCGTCAAAATGCAGCGACTCGTAGCGCTTGAAGTGCTCGCCGTTCAGGCTCCAGACGCGCCCATCGATGCCGGTGATCAGCGAGACGTCCATCTCCTCTTCCACCTCGAAGCTGTAGCGCATCGCGATGATGTGGAGGTTGTCGTAGCTGGCGAACTTCTCGACCTCCAACGTGATCGGCCCGCCCTGCTCGCCGGCCCAGGTCTGCCGCCGGGAGAAGCAGCCGTGGCGCAGATCGAGCTGGCGGGTGTAGTCGCGCGTCTCGCCCGTGAAGTGCGAGAGCGTCTCGCCGTCCACCATCAAGCGCGTGTAGAGACCGTTGGGCACGTTGCACAACTCGCGCCACTCGCTATCCGCCGCCGTATCGAAGGTGTCGGTGACGATGCAGGCGACGTAGCGGTCGGCCTCCCACTCCGCGAAGGTACCGCGATAGCCCAAATAGCCGTTGCCGATCATAAAGTTGCTGCCGGTGGTGACCAACTGCTCCGCATCGAAGCTCCGCTCCGCGATCTCCCAGCCGGTTTCCGTGTAGAGATTGTTCTGTAGCTTCATTTTTATGCTATTCTCCTTAAAAATAGGCGTAGGTCGGATTG
>JBKHCQ010000330.1:0-4243 GCA_046541755.1 Anaerolineales bacterium
CGAGCCGACTTTAGCTTCTAGCCCGCGATTTATCTGCGGGCTACGAGCTTCACCTAAATACCCATAAGAGCCAATAAACGCAATGACGCAGAGACGCAAAGGGGCTGGGAAAAATACTCGATCAGGCGTAGGTGAGCACGCTGTAGAGATCTACCGTCAGCTTGAGCTTGGCGCCCTCGCTCTCGAATGACGCGGGCGGCGCGCCGAAGGCGATCCGCTTCCCTTTGGTGGGCTGAGCGAAGACTACGGTCACGGTTTGTGGCTCGGCGGCGTAGTTGACGAGGTGAAGTTGTTGCCGGCCTGTATCTTTTTGGCGCCAGACGGCGGCCAACACCGGCGCGGGAGCGATCACGTGCGGGTGCGGCGGATCGCCCAGCGTATCCAAGAGCGCGCGGCGCGTGGCGGGCGGCGGCAGTTCGTAGCGGGGCGATTGGGCGAAGAAGTGCGCCAAGTTCAGGCGATCCCCTAACGCGCGCGCCCAGCGGCGGCGGAAGTAGGCGCGGTAGAGCCAGTCGATGGCGCGCGTGGCGAGCGCGCGGATGCTGCGGGGTTGCATCAGCCGAGTTGTGGATGATGTGGGCGCTGTCCATCCCGGCAGCGAGGGCACGTCGATCACGCGCAGGCCCTCGGGCGGCGTGGCCGTCGAGGTGGTGTCGTCGAAGCGCAGGAGAATCTCCAGATCGCATAGGTCATCCTTCGAGGTGACCACGCGCCACGGGATGCCCGCCGCCAGCAGCGTCAGCCCCGCGCCGAAGTAGCCGGGCGCCAGGCGATCCCAATCGAACCACAGGGCGTCATCGGCGGGGAAGAGCAGGCCCACCCGCGCAGTGGATGCTCGGTCGGTGTAGAGATCGGCGTGCTCCGCCAGCCAGCGATGCAATGCGCCGATGGCCTCGCGTTGCGGCGCGTAGGGCGCCGCCGTCAGCAGCGTGAAGGCGCCATCCGCCGCGACGTACTCCGTGCCTTTCACGACCATCGTCGCGCCGCAGGCCGCCGCCTCCGCAATCCCCTGCTGGAAGCGCCGGGGCGCGTAGACCTGATCGAAGCCGATGCCCTTGTCGTAGGGATCGACGCTCAGGGGGGTATCGCCGATGAGCGCTCGCGCCGTGCGGATCGTCAGGGCGTTGTTCAGTAGCGTGGGACGTTCCCAGCGCGGCAGGCCGTAATCCTCGATCATCATCACATCCTGCACCTCCGCCAGGGCCGCCAGATCGATGCCGTAGATGAGCTTGCTGGGGCGCATCACGGCGTCGAAGTCGTTGGCGCTGATCGCCGCGTCCGGTTGGAGATCGCGCGCGTAGGCGGCCAACTCGCGCAGTGTGGCGGTCACCTGCGCGGCGCGCCAGCGGAGGTAGCGGCGGCTGAGCGGGTCGTCGGGGCGGATCTCCGTGGGGATTTCCGCGTCGGCGGCGCTGCGGAAGGCCGCGCGGCAGCGCTCGCAGTAGCAGCCCGCCGGCCCCAGCCACGTCCCCCCGACGTGCAGCGGTTGCGCGCCATACCACGGATTATCGAAGAAGACGCCGTCGGCGCCGGCCTGGAGAATCCCCCGGATCATCTTGCGGAGCCGCTCACGCCACGCCGGATGCTGCCAGCAGGTCATATAGCGTCCCGTGTAGTAGTAGATGCGCCGCCCGCGCGGATCGCGCGCGTACCACTCTTGATCGCGGTGGCTGCCGGCGAAGACGCAGTTGGAGGTCTGGACGTAGCCAAAGACGCGCACATCGGCCACGTGATAGACCGGCACCGCCCGCGCGAAGTCGGCCCAATCCGCCCGCGCTGTCTCCGGTGGGAAACCCCAATCGTACATCAGGTAGGCCCAGGTGCACTGCGCTTCCTGGGCGACGCGCAGCGCGCCCGTGGCGGTGTGCGCCTCGTGATGGATCGCCTCATCCACGGGGGCGTCCATAAATTTGAGGCGATTCATCCGCACGGTGCCCGGCCCGGCCCAGAGGTAGATGGGCCGGTGCGCGCCGATGGCGAAGGTCTCGCGCGGGGTCATAGCGCTTCGGCGGGTGGCTCGTGAGGTGGGAGAAGGGGCAAATCGAGCAAGGCCAACTCTTGGTCGGCGTCCAGCTCCTCCAACTCTCCGGTCACGGTGAAGATGACGCGCTCGCAGAGATTGGTGACGCGGTCGGCGGCGCGCTCCAGGTTGTGGGCGGCCCAGATCAGATAGTTGACCTGCTTGATGGCGTGGGGATCTTCCATAATGTAGGTGAGCAGCTTGTGGTAGAGTTGCTCGTAGTGGGCGTCGACCACTTCGTCTTCTTGGGGGATGGCGCGCGCGGCTTCGATATCGCCCTGGATGAAGGCCGCCAGGCCGCGATGGAGCATCGCGCGGGCCTTCTCGGCCATTTGGGTGATGTCGGAGAGTTCGGGCATGATCAGCTCCTCGTGCCCGATCAGGAGATTGATCTTGGCGATTCCCTTGGCGTAATCGCCGATGCGCTCTAACTCGGAGGTCAGCTCTAAAATCGCGGCCAGCAGGCGGGAGTCGCTCGCCATCGGCTGCCCGGTCGTGATCAGCTCAATTACCTGCTGCTCGATCTCGAAGCGCTTCTGGTTGATCTCGTGATCCTGGATGATGATCGCGCGCGAGCGTTCAAAATCGCGCGCCTTGAGGCTGGCCACGGCGTCGGTCAGCGCCTCCTCGATGATCGTGCCCAGGGCTAACATTTCATCTTGTACTTCCTGCAACTCACGGTCAAAGGTTGTGCGGATCATAGGTCACCTCACTTTTGAAGGGTGGAAGGGTAGAATGGTGGATGATCAGCGTCTGGGGTATTGTACCATAGATGGGCGCGGAGGCGAAAAAGAAGGTTCGGAACTCCCCATACTTTTGCAGCTTGATGTGCGAGCTTTCTTTGGGGGAGGGATCTCTTATACTTCCAGATACGCCACCAGGCGCTCGACCGCCGCTTGGACGGCGGCGTGATTATTCGCGGCGCGATCTCCCTCCCAGCGGTGACGCCAGACGCGGCATTCGCCGGGGACGGCCAGGCCGAGGTAGTAGAGGCCCACCGGTTTGTAGGCCGTCGCGCCTGTCGGGCCGGCGATGCCCGTGATGCTCAGGCCGACCTCGACGCCCAGCTTGCGCCGGACGCCCGCCGCCATCTGCCACGCCACCTGCGGGCTGACCGCGCCCCAGTTCGCCAACGTCGCCGGCCGGACGCCCAACATCCCGACCTTGACGTCGTTGGCGTAGGCGATCACCCCGCCCCAGAAGTACGCCGAGCTGCCCGGCAGCGCGACGATGCTCGCGCCCAACTCCCCGCCCGGCGCCGATTCCGCCACGGCCAAGCGCCATCCCCGCGCCTGGAGCAGGTGCGCCATCTGTTTAACGGATACGGTTGTTTTCTTGGACATAGAGCTTCTTTTTTATCCTTGAGGGGAAGAATCAGTGAGTTTTGATAGTAGTTCCGGGGGAGAGAAAATTGGTAGCGTTGCATTGGTAAAATCTTTGAGGTTGCGGGTGACTATAGCATCTAACTCATTGCTGGCGGCGCTGGCATGTTGGAAAGCATCTTCGTAATCTTGAAAGTGTAGATCCCAAGCTGTCTGTAACGTGGTGTGATCGGCATAGCAAACCGACAGGACCGCCAATACTTCTTTTACAGCCTGAAAGGCGGTAGCACGGTCTTGAAGACGACATCCTATGTAGAATAGATTAACGGGGGTGATGACAGAGACAAATCCATTCAGGCGGCCTTCTGTGTTGGCTCTCCACAGGGCCGCGGCATGATCAGCAAAAGGATCTCGATCTAAGAAAAGATCGAGGATGATGTTGGTGTCAAATAGAACGCGCATCAAGTATATTTCCTTATAAGGTAATCTGTGTAATCGTCGGCTAAATCTGCATCAATAGGTATAGGTCCGGCGGGTTTAAATATACCTCTTACACGCTCTATCGATGTATCTGCGGTGGTGTCTTTGAGTGTTCGTTGGTTAATGGATTGGATAAGGGTTCTCACAAGAGACAGTTGCTCATCTAATGATAAATCTTCAATCTCTGCGACTAACTCTTGATAGGTCATCTTGCACCTCCCTTGATATTGTATCATATCCCGCGAAAAGAGAGCAAGTAGAATCATCATCGGGTAGAAAAAAGGCGCGATCCGATTGGACCGCGCCTTTCTCTACAGCTCTCATCCATTCTCATCGCCTAAAATGGCGAGCGGGACATATCAGTAGGTGATTTTGCGCGGCAGCTCCTTGGCCTGCGCGACCCAATCCGCGACCTTGGTCT
>JBKHCQ010000331.1:0-4235 GCA_046541755.1 Anaerolineales bacterium
GGATGAACCAGGACAATGTCATTATCGCGGGAGCGCCCAATCTTGACGATGTCCCGCCCCCGCAGGTCGAGTGCTTGCGTGGAAGGAGTCTGCCGCCGTTTTTCGGCCGCCGGCTGTGCAGATACAAAGCCGATGTGAGCGCGAAATTGCAGGGCCACGGATTGGCCCAACTGCACCACATCGCCATCCCGCAAGCGCCGCGAATCAACGCGCTGCCCTCGATAAAAGAGGCCATTGCGACTGTCCAAATCCACGATGCGAACGCCATCTCCCACCCGCTCAATCCGCGCATGGCAGCTGGAAATCCGTGAATTTCGAATGCGTACCTCATTATCCGGCGATCGGCCAATCCGCAGGGGAAGACGCTCGATGGGGTGTTTGAGACACCGATGATCTTCCCACACCACAAGCCCCGGTTGCGCCTGCGCGCTCATTTTAATTCGCGGGGCGATGACAGGAGGAACCGACGTTCCTTTCCCGGCGCGGCGCACCTTGATGTGGAATGCCCCCAACCGAATCTCATCGCCAGGTCGAAACGGCATAGGGGACTTTGGCGGCAAAGGTCGTCCGTTCAAGTACGTCCCATTCCGCGAGCCAAGATCCACTATCAAAAGCCGTTCTGAAGCCAAGAGCAATTTCGCGTGATGCCCAGAGATGTTGCGCTCTTCTAAGATGACATCATTATCCGGGCGACGCCCTAGCGTCACCTCCGGCTTCAAAATCGGGTGTTCATCAGAAGTATAATGTTTTACGCTAATCTGCAAAATATAAGAGGGAGAATTTACCATCTACATCTACCCCATCTATCCCATCTATCCCATGTTTATTACAACGCATCGAGAATTACGATTCTCTCCAAGTCAATTTTGGTACACACCACCTTCCCGGAAGCCACAAAAATTCGAAATCCATAGCTCCCGGGAAGGTTCCGATATTTGAAAGCTCTCTACACCACATCCTTCCGCTTCTGGAAGAACATAATCAACCCTAACAGCCCAATACCCAGCCCGCCGATCCAGGCCCAACGGGAGTAAACCTCGCCCTGGAAAGCGTAATCGTAGCTCTCGAACATATTCTTCAACACGCCTTCCGCGCTGCTGATCGCTTTCTGCCGGTTTTCGGCCCACTCCTGCTTCGCGCCGGCCCAACCTTCATCGCTGGTGAGCTGATCCTGATAGTCCTCCATCTGCTCCTGGCGCTGATCCTGATAATCTTCCATCTGCTCTTCGCGATCATCGGAATACGCCTCTTGCTGTTCCTCCGTGTCGTCCATATAATCTTCGCATTGCTGCTCGCTCTGCTCTTGAATTTCCTCCGGCGTGCGGGGCTGATTGTCTGGATCGGGCGTGGCGGTGGGCAGCGGCGTCGGCGAGGGCAAGGGGGTCGGGGACGGCGGCGGCGGGGGCGAGGGCATTTGCGTCGGTTCTGGATGATCTAAGGCCTCCTGGGCTTCGTCGGTATAGAAATCCGGATCAAGTACGCCGGGGAAGGTGTTGCAATCCTTGAAAATATTAGATCCCATACACGCGCAGCCCCGATCCAATTTATCCTCGTTGCTCTCGTTGAGAATGTCGTTCCAGCCTTCATCGTCGCCGGAACCGTCCTTGTCGCGCTCATCCCAACAATCATCCTCAACTAATAGGTCGCCCATCCCCGTGAGATTGATCAAGCCGTCGACGATCCAGCGGTTGCTCATCACCGGGCTGATGACCTGATGCCCCGGCGTCTCTTTGAGCGGCAGCAGCGCGCCGGAGAAGACGATCTGCGCCACGACGACGATGATCAACACCAGCATCGCCTGCTCCGGTTTGGGGACACTGGCGGAAATCGCCAACCCGATCAGATAGCCGGCCAGCGCGCCCAAAAAGAGCGTGATGTACAGGGGGAGATAGGCCGAATCTCCGGCCGGGATCGTGCCCGGCCGCATCACAAAGAGGATTTTGAACAGCAGTAAAATAGCCGCTTGGTAGAGTGACAGCAGCACGCCAACCGTGACCTTCGAGAGGACATAGGGCAATATTTTGAGATTGATGGCCCGCTCCCGTTTGTAGATCTCGATTTCCTTGACGACCTCATAGATGCTACTCAAAGAACCGGCTAACATCGTGATGACCGCCGCGACGAAGATCATCATCACGGCCCGCGTGGGATTGCCATCGACCGGATCGAACAGATTCAGGCCCCAAATCAAATCCATCAGCCCCAGCACGACGGGCATCAACGCCATCAGCGCCAACGCTTTCTTATCCTGCATGATAATGTTGAGATTGCGCGAGATGAGAATTCCTAACTGACGCACGGCAGAGACGCGCTTGGCACTCGCGCCAGGCATTGCTACCCGCGAGACGCGCATCTGCGTGGTGGCCGCGGGGGTCGGTTGCTGGGTCTCCCGCAAGCGATCGACGACGTTCTCTTTGTACTGCCGCGATTTCTTGTACATCTCGGCCCACTCTTCGGGCTGACCGCGGCTTCTGTCCTCCAGGATCAGATAGATATCATCAAACTCCATATCCTTCGTGCGCGTCTCTTCCTGCGTGCGATACGCATTGAAGTACTCCAACGCCTCTTCCGGCGGGCCGTAGTAGGCCAGGTTACCCCCACGCATCAGGATGACGACCTTATCGCAGAGCTTGACGTTCTTAGTGGCGTGCGTGATGAGCATAATCGTGCGCCCGCCATCCGCCAATTTGCGCATTAGCTTCATCATGTTGTATTCTGTGCCCGGATCCAAGCCGCTGGTCGGCTCATCCAAGAAGAAGAGCCGCGGCTCGGTGATCAATTCCACGCCAATCGAGACGCGCTTGAGTTGGCCGCCGGAAAGCGCGCTGATGGTCACATCTTTGCGCTCGCTCAGGCCCAAATCATCGATCACCTCGAGCACGCGCCGGTGGCGATCTTCCTCGGTCGTATCGGCGGGCATACGGAGTTTGGCCGCGTAGCTCAGCGCATCGTAGATCGTCAACTCCTTGTGGACGATGTCCTTCTGCGGCACGTACCCCATATCATTGCGGTACATATCGAAGTTGTCATAGAGATTATCGCCATTGACCAAGACAACGCCATTGGTCGCGGGCCGGAAGCCATTGACGGCGTCCATAAATGTGGATTTACCCGCGCCGCTCAGACCGACCAGCGCGACAAATTCCCGGGGGTAAATACTGAGGTAAATATCTTGCAGAAGATTGAGAGGTTCTCCCGTATCCTTATTCTTCACCCACTTTTGCAAGCCAAAGATATCTAACCGCAGCCCGCGCTCGCCCATCTGCTGGATGCCATCCTCCGCGAAAAGCAGCCGATACGGCCCCACGCGAATCTCGTTCCCCTCGCCCGGCCAGGCTTCTTTCTCAACGCGCTGGCCGTTAAGGAAGGTCCCATTCGAGCTTTTGAGGTCGGTCAGACAATAGCGCCCGCCCATCCGCTGCAACTGCGCGTGGTAGCGGCTGACCTGCGGATGATCTAAGACGATGTCATTATCCACCGCGCGCCCTATCTTGATCACCTCCTGGCCATGCAGATCGAGCGATTGGGTCGGCGGCGGGGTGTGCTGGGGCGAGGGACGTTCTTGGGGCGCAGCTCGCGCGGGCACAAATCCGATGTGCGCGCGGAATTGCAGGGCCACGGCTTGACCCAACTGCATCCTATCGCCATCCTGCAAGCGCCGCGAATCGATGCGCTGCCCTTGATAGAAAAGGCCGTTGCGGCTACCCAAGTCAATAATGCGGACGCCGGCGCTGGAGCGATCCACGCGCGCGTGATGGCCGGAGATGCGCGAGTTTTGGATCACCACATCGTTATCCGCGGCCCGCCCGATGGTCAGCGAGGGTTGCTCCAAGGGGTATTTGGCTGTTCGATTCTCATACTGCACCACAATCCCCGGCTGAGGCTGCGCGCTGATTTTGATTTGCTTGGAGATAAGGGGCGGCGCGGGCGCACTGGCCGTCGCCGCGCGCACACTGAGCGTGAACGGGCCAGCGGCAATCGCATCGCCAACCCGGAATGGCGTCGGCGTGTTCGGCGGCAAGGGCTGCCCGTTGAGGCGCGTCCCATTCCGCGAACCAACATCCACCACCATAGGCGTATCCGGGCCGAAGATCAATTTCAGGTGCTGACCAGAGATTTTCGGGTCATCTAAAACAACGTCATTTTCCGGTCGGCGCCCTAAGGACAGCTCCCCCCGCAACACAGGATGCTCATCGCTACCGTGCGCCACTCGAACTTGCAAGACGTAAGGGAAA
>JBKHCQ010000332.1:0-4233 GCA_046541755.1 Anaerolineales bacterium
TAAGTCCCTGTAAGTTCCTGTAAATCTCTTTAGGAGGAGAAAAATGAAGATCTATCGCAGGATGAACCGCATCGTCGCTTTGTTAATTGCACTGGTAATGGTGATTTCGGCCGGATGTGGGGCCAAGGCCCCGGAGCCGACCGCCGAACGGCGCGGCGAAGAATTAGTCGAGGTCGAAGCCCCAAAAGAAGAATCGGTTGAAGGCGTGATGACCGAGACCGAGACCGAGATGGAGGAGCCGGCCGCCGCCGCGCCCCCGCAGCCCACAGCGATGCCCAGGGCCGATGGCGACGCGGGCGCCGGCCCCTCGACCGGCGGTACGGATGAGCCGAACGATCAGCCGTACGGGGATATGTTCTTCGAGGATTACGGCGTCAATCCCCGCATCGACACCGAGGACGACCACCTCTCGACCTTCGCCGTGGATGTGGACACCGGCGCTTACACCGTGATGCGCAGCTACATCAACGATGGCTTCCTGCCGCCCGATGAATCCGTCCGCGTGGAGGAATATATCAATTTCTTCGATCAGGATTACCCACCGCCCCAGGATGGCGCGTTCGCGATTCATCTGGAGGGCGCGCCCTCGCCCTACGAAGCCAACTATCACCTGGTGCGCGTGGGCCTCCAGGGCTACGAACTCCACCCAGAGGATCGCAAGGATGTGGTGCTCACCTTCGTCATCGACATCTCAGGCTCGATGGATCGCGGCGACCGGCTTGGCCTGGTCAAGCAGACGCTGGAGCTGCTGGTGAACGAACTCCGCCCCACCGATAAGGTCGGCATCGTGGTCTATGGCTCGCGCGGCCAGGTGTACCTCGAACCGACGCCGGTCAGCAAATCGAACCAGATCCTCAACGCGATCCGCAAGCTGCGCCCCGGCGGCGCCACCAACGCCGAAGAGGGCCTCGTCCTGGCCTACCAACAGGCCTCCCGCAACTTCGAGCGCGGCGCCATCAACCGCGTCATCCTCTGCTCCGACGGCGTGGCGAACGTGGGCAACACCGGCCCGGATTCGATTATGGCCCAGATCGAAGAGCACGCCGAGGATGGCATCTACCTCACCACGGTGGGCTTCGGGATGGGGAACTACAACGATGTGCTGATGGAGCAACTGGCCGACGCCGGAGACGGTTTCTACGCCTACGTCGATGACATCCGCGAGGCGGAGCGCGTCTTCGTACACGACCTCACCTCGACGTTGCAGGTCATCGCCCGCGACGCCAAGATCCAGGTGGAGTTCAACCCCAGCGTCGTCAGCCGCTACCGCCTGATCGGCTACGAGAACCGTGACGTGGCAGATGAGGATTTCCGCAACGACGCGGTCGATGCCGGCGAGATCGGCGTGGGGCACAGCGTCACCGCCCTCTACGAGGTGAAATTCCACGCGGACGCGCCCGCGCGCCAGCCCGCGCTGATCGCCCGCGTCCGTTACGAGGACCCGGATCACGGCGAGGTGATCGAAATCCAGGAAGCCATCGCCCGGGCCGACATCGCCGAGCGCTTCGAGGACGCCTCGCCCCGCTTCCAACTCACGGCCATCGTCGCCCAATACGCCGAGAGCCTGCGCCACAGCTACTGGGCCAAGGAATCGAAGACCACGCTGGAGGACATCGCCTGGGAGGCGGCGCGCATCGCCGAGTACCTGCCCCGCGACGCGGAGGTGCAGGAGTTCGCCACCTTAGCCGAGCGCGCGGTGAGCCTTTCCGAGACCAAATAAGCCTCGTTTGTAGTCAGGCACGCAACGCAGCCGTTAGGCGAAGTGAAGTGCCGTAGCACATAGCACAAGCCCTGACGGGTTTTGGAAACCCGTCAGGGCTGTTTGTACGGAACTTTACGCCCTTGCGTTGGGCGTTAAAAAAACAGGCTATAGCGTCTCATCTTCATTGGCCCGGCGTAATACGGCCTGATATATCTTATCACTGAGGCGAAACCGTTGAGCGCGGAGCGCATCGAGAAGCGGACGGAGTTGGGAGAGGTACCCTTGTTGCTTGGCCAGCAACAACAGGCCCACCGTACCGATATAGGGCAAGCCCAGGATTTCGGCTACCCGCCGGGCCTTGCTCTCATCCAGAACAACCCAATTAGCCTGAAGCTCCTCGGCTAATACCAACGCCTCGGCTTCGCCCGCATCCAATTCGACGCGCAAGTAACGTACCTTCGTAGGATCACAGATCGTTACGGTGCGAATCCAATCCGCCTGGCGAACCTCATCCGCGCCGGGTCGCTCGGGCGCGGCCAACACGACTTCTGTATAGACCGCTTGCGGAATGCAAATTTCGCCGAACAAGCAGCGCAGCAGAGCAATCTGCTCAATTTTCGCCAGCGCAATCAAGGGCGTGGCATCGGTAACGACAATCACGCATCGGCCTCGATGTCTGCCTTGAGTCGAGCAACAGCAGCAAACTCGGCCGCCAGCTCTTCATCGGTGTAGTCGATGACCGGGACATCGTTGTCCGATAGCAACTCGATGAAGTCCCATCGCGAGCTGCCGGCCAGACGGGCCGCCTGCCCCAGAGAAAGCGCGCGCTCCCGGTACAAGCGCATCGCCAACAATTGGCGGGCTTGAACACTCAACTGCTCGCGGAACACGCCGCGCGCCTGGAGTGTCTGATAGACATCCTCCGGCACTTGCGTCGATATAGTTACGGTAGCTGTCTTCATAGATCCAACTCCTCTTATCGAACGGTCACACTTCACCACGGCTATCCATAGTATACAATAGAAGCAGCGAATTTCATAAAGTGGATGGTCCTTCGTTAGGCGAAATAAAGTGCCGTAGCATAATAAGACCTGACGGGTCTCTGAGACCCGTCAGGTCTGTTTGTGTGGAGGGATGTTGTGATTCTGATCGGCGCTCTCGTCGAGCCGGCATAGGAGGAAAGAGAAGTCGACAAGAGGTCAGTCGCTGACTATAGAAACTCCACGTGATTTTGCATATCTTCGGTCTCAAGCACTTGATAGATCAGCATTAGGCCTCGAACGATGACACCAATCCGAGTCTGCTGGTGAGCATAGGCGATGCCGGCATGAGGGACACCCGCAGCATGCAGGCGCAGGAAGTCAGCATCTTGTGTGAAGAGCACCCGCCCTTCATTGGATACCCGTGCCAAATGCGTCTCGTCGGAGGCCGCGAGCAGATCACTGCCGTGACCGCGGTTGGCACATGTTCGTCCATATAAAATTTGATCTTTTCAAACACGCAGCTTCTCCGGCAGCTTTGACGGCGTCATGCGGCGCAGTTCCTCCACGAAAGTCTCATCCGCCCGGATGGATTCATCGATCTCAGCACGATGATCATAGTAATAAGCCAAAGCCGCATACACCTCCGATAGGGTGAGATCGTAGTCAGCCGCGATTTCGTCGGCACTAAGGCCCATCCGTTCGTGCCAGATGACGATGTTCTGTACCGTGATGCGATGTCCCGCGAGGCGTGGCTTGCCATCAGCGATATCTGGGGTTATCTCGATGTGACGATCCAACACACATTCGGTTGTCATGGTTTTTCGCACTCCTTCAGGAAACACTTTCACTAATCCTAGAATCCAGGCATAATCATAGACAGCTTCTAAGGATGAGGCTTCACTAATCGCCCGGCGCGCTATCGATGGCCATCCGCACATCGACCGCCCACGCGCCCTCGCCCTCGGCGCCGACGATGAGCGGGTTGATGTCCATCTCCGCGATGCAGGGGAAGTCGTGCACGAGTTGGCCCACGCGGCGGAGCGTATCGACGGTCGCGGCGAGGTCGCCGGCGGCCTCCCCGCGCACGCCGGCCAGCAGTTGGCCCGCCGCCGTCTCCGCGATCATCTCCTGGGCGTCATGCTCGGCCAGCGGCGCCAGGCGGAACGCTACATCCTTGAAGACCTCGACATAGATACCGCCCAGCCCGAACATCAGCAGCGGCCCGAATTGGGGATCGCGCTGCGCGCCCAAGATCACCTCGCGGCCCTCCGGCGCCATCTCCTGCACCATCGCCTGTTGGCCCGCCTCGGTATCAACCATCGCCTCGAACGCGGCGCGCACCTCATCGGCGCCCCGGAGGCCCAACGCGATGCCGCCCACATCCGCCTTATGGACGACGTCCGGCGCGATGAGCTTGAGCGCCACCGGGCGCGCGATCTTTTCCGCGATGGCAACGGCCTCCTCGGCGGTGGCCGCCAACTCGGACGTCGGCACGCGGATGCCGTAGGCCGCGGCCACCTGGGCGGCGGTCTCCGCATCCAAGAAAAG
>JBKHCQ010000333.1:0-4233 GCA_046541755.1 Anaerolineales bacterium
AAACGGTGATGGGATGAATAAAATTAAATCAAACCTTAAAAATCTTGGCGACTTTGCGGCTTGGCGTGAGATCGTTCCCTTCTTTCAGTAGAGTCATAGCGGCGCTACGGCGTGGGATTGGGGCCGCCGGGTGTGGGATCGAATGTGGCTTGCCAGGCGGGATCGCCATCCGGCAGGCGGGCGAGGGGGATGTCTGTCGCCTGGCGGTTGAAGGTGATCCAATCGATGGCGCAATAGCGCCCCGCGCCGCACGTCGTGAAGAGCACCAACGTCTCGCCGTCGCGGCTGAGTTTGAAGGGGGCGTGGAGCGGCCCTTCGCCGGGCGCGTCGTCGGCCCAGATGAGCAGGTGCTCGCCAGGCGCGAGGCGCGTTCCCGACGGCATGCGCCACTTCGGCGCGCGATTGAGCGTGTCGCTAAGGTAGTATTCACTCAGCTCGACGGTGATGGCGCTGCGATTGTACAGCTCGAACCAATCGTCGTAGCCGCCGCGCTCGTCCGCGACCGTCTGATCGTTGGCGGCCATCAGCTCGTTGAGGACGATGGGCGGGGCCGCGCCGATCTGATAGCCGAAGGCAATCTCCGGCGCGCCGTTGGGGGCGCGCGTCTCCCGCCCGGCCTCATCTCTGGCGGTGATGGTGTAGGCGACGGTCGTGCTCAGCGCCAGTGTCCCGCCGGGCGGCGCCGGGATAGCGGCGGCGTATTCGCTTGCACTTACGTGTCTCATCGGCGTGGCTTGCCATCCCGCGCTCTGATCATACGACCAGTACAGCGTGGCGGAGAGTATGGCGGTGTCGCCTGTGATGTGGGCGCGCACGCGCGTGGGGGCGGTGGCCGAGGGCGCGCGCGGCTCGTGACGGATGGCGGTGATCTCCGGCGGCGACTGGACGTTGCGCGCGCCGGGCGTCGGCGCTAAGCGGCGCCAATGCGCGGCGCCATCGGGGAAGCGCCCCCACGCCTGATCCACCGTCTGCGGCCCGTAGAAGACCTCGTCGATCAGGGCGTGATAGCGATCCGAATAGCCTGAGGCCCCCGCGTAGAGCGCCAGTCGCCCGCTGTCGCCGTCCAACTTGAAGTTGGTGTGCGTCGGCCCCTCGTCCGGCTCGCCATCGGCCCAGAAGAGGACGTGGCCGTGGGGCGGCGCGACGATCCCGGCGGGGATCTGCCATTTGGTCGTGTTCTCCAGCGCGTCGGTCAGATACATCCCCCCCAGTGTGACCGAAACATCGCCGCTGTTGTACAACTCGAACCAGTCGGCGCTCTCGCCGTGTTCGTCCTCGCCCGCGTTGCGATTGATCGCGACCAGCTCGTTGATGCGGATCGGCGGGCGCTCGAAGCCGACGATATAGGCGTAGGCGTTCTCCGGCGCGCGGGCCGGAGCGGCGCCGATGAGGCCGGCGGCGTCGATGACCTGAATGTAATAGGTGATCACCTCGCCCGCGTCCAGTCCCGGCAGGGTAGCGCCGTAGATGTGATCATTGGGCGCGCCGTCGCCGTGCTGGCCGTCGTCGTGCAGCGGCGTTTGATGCGCGCGGCCCTCGGCGCGCCAGTGCAGCGTCGGTGTGAGGATCTCGTCCCAGCGCAGCGCGTCCACATCGCTGATGTGGGCCGTCACCGTGACCGGCTGCCCGGCCTGGGGCGCTTCCGGCGTCCGCGAGGTGGCCGTGATCGTCGGCGCGCGGCCCAGGTTCGACCCGCCGGGCGTAGCGCGCGTCATGGTGATCCAATCCTCCGCGCCGTCGGGGCGGCGGCCCCAGAGCGCGCTCAGGGTAGGGGAGAGCGGTGCGACGCGGTCAATCACCGCGTCGCCGTAGAGGGGCGCATCGACGAGCGTCACCGCGTCGCCCGCGCCGAGGCCGGCGGCCCAGATCCGCAGGAAGCCGCCGGGCGGAATCACGGTCTCCGGCGGGATCGGCCAATCCAGGAAGAGGGTGCCGGTGGCGGGCGCGCGCAGCCGCATCCCGCCGACGTCGAAGCTGACCACGGCGGGGTTGTACAGCTCGATCCACGGGGTGACGGAGAGCGCGTCCGTCGCGGAGATAGGCCGGGGCCACTGCACCTCGTTAATCACAGGGAACACGGACATCGGGCCGGACTCTGGGCAGTAGTCGGGCATCTCGGCGAGGAGCCAGATCCGCCGCTGCGCGATGTAGGTCTTCAACTCGGCGGGGCCGGCCTGAAATTCCTCGTTGGTTCCCCATTTGTGAGGATCGGCCTCGGCGGCGGCGCGGATGTAGTGATAGGTCGCGTCGATCTGGGGATAGAGCGCGGCCTCCGTGAAGGGGCCGTGGAGCAGCGCGCGCAGGCGGCGGCAGTAGGCGAAGCGAAGCGCCTCGTCGTCTAACACGCGGGTGATCAGCTTGTTGTATTTGCCATCGGCTTTAGGGCTGTCCACCGTGCCGGAATCGATGGGGTTGTCCCAGGTGCTGTCCTCATCCAGAATACCGTTCATCCCCCAATTGTGGCCCAACGTCAGATCCAAATCCCAGGGCGCGAAGGCCCACCAATCCGCCGCAAGCTGGTGATATAGATAGTAGTTCTTCTCCAGCCACTCGTAGTTGCCGAGCGCGATTTGCACCGCGTACCAATCCAAGTAGCGGCCCACGTCCATCTCCTCGGCCAGCGCCGCCGCGAACTCCTCATCCGGCGTCAGATTGATGCGCCAGAGCAGGTCGATGAGGTCGCGGTGGCTATCCTCCTTGTTGGTCTTTTTGACGTAGGCCTCCTCGTACTCCACGCCGCCCCAGTTGAAGTTACCGCCGTAATCGCCCTTGTAGAGATTGCCGTTGGGATCCCAGCCGACGCGATGCAAAAAGCGCGGATCGATTTGTTCGACCTGGAGAAAGAGGCCCATATACTCGCCGTTGACCTCCAGGCGGACGTAGCGGGTGCGCGCGGCGGGAAATCCGGCGGCGTGGAAGACGCTGTAGGCCAGATGCTCGCGCAGGTAGGATTTGTCCGTGTACTCGGCGTTGAGATTCAGCTCGCGTTGGGGGGTGTGCCAAGGGAAGGGCGTGGCGGCGGGGAAATCGATCTTCCACGATTTTTTGGAGAGGTAGCGCACCGTGCCGCCGCGAAAGCGCACTTCGACCTCGTAGGCGATGCCGTCGTAGAGGAAGACGCCCGGCACCGTCTCGTAGGTCCAGCGGTTGGCGGGGTCGTAGAGCCATTCGAGGTCGTCCTCCGCCACGATGAGGCGGTAGAGCGGGGGCTGCGGCACCGCCTGGCGGATCACCAGGGGGAGGTAGATGCGCGGGGCATCTGGCGGCAGGATGGGCATGGCCGCGACGGGCGCGCCCGTCATCAGGCCGAGGGTGAACAGCAATGCGGCTAAAATCCAGCGGTGGGGCATTGGGTGCATCGTCAATCTCCATCAATGGTTTTTGGTTAGGTCACCTCCAACGTACACGATTTTTCTTCGCGAGGTGTTACGCTTGTGTTACAGGCTATATCGGGTGGGGCGGGTTGGGGCGAGGCGATTCGCGGTTGGCCTGTTGGTAGTTGGGGCAATGCAATTCTGCAATCACCATTCAGGGGGGAAGATGTATCAGAATTCACGTCATCCATCATCCTAGAGGTCGAATCGCGAATTGCATCGCCCCCTACTACGGCGCGTCGGGATGCAGGCGGTCTTCTTCCCAGCGGGCCGGGTTGTTGTGGATATAGGCCGTGATGCGTTGGTGGGCGGCCCGGCTGCGGATGATGTGTTCCCAATAATTGCGTTGCCATACGTCGGCGCCGGGGGTGTGCCGCATCCGGTTGATGCGCCGGGTGGCGATGGATTTGAAATTCCCGACGATGGCGCCCAATGATCCCGATGGGGCGCCGATGGGGTGTTGGGTTGGTGATAGGGGCGATGCAATTCCGCAATCACCATTCACGGCGGAAGATGTATCGACATCTGAATTGTTCATCATTTCAGAAGGCGAATCGAGAATTGCATCGCCCTTACCATCCGGATCATCGTCCGTATCCGGGGCCGCGGTGATGGTGATGATGGCGTGGACGTGGTTGGGCATGACGACCCAGGCGCCCAATGTGACGTGGGGGAAATGATCCGGGATGCGCGATAGATAGGTATCGACCACGCGCCCGTAGGGATTCAATTGCATTGCGGCATCCACGACCTCGCCGAAGAGGCGCACGCGATCCTGTGTGCAGATGGTGACGAAATACGATCCCGGTGAGGTGTAATCGTATCCCTTGAGGCGGATGGATCGGCGGTTGTGCCTTTG
>JBKHCQ010000334.1:0-4224 GCA_046541755.1 Anaerolineales bacterium
AGGTTACGAATGCTCTTTATTGAAAAGCAATCTCGGACAGTCCACCAGGATTCTAGCCCGAAACGCCCTCTGGAACCTTCGCAAGGGGACGTTAACGATTATTTAGCGTACTCCACCGACCGGGTCTCGCGAATGACCGTCACCTTGATCTGACCCGGATACTCCATCGACTCCTCGATCTTGCGGGCGACATTGCGGGAGAGCCGCATCGCCGCCAGATCGTCCACATCGCCGGGCCGCACGAAGATCCGAATCTCGCGCCCGGCCTGAATCGCGTAGGAATCATCCACACCTTTGAACGAGCGCGCGATCTCCTCCAGCGTGCGAATGCGCTTGATGTAATGCTCCAAGCTCTCGCGGCGAGCGCCGGGACGCGCGCCGGAGATCGCATCGGCGGCTTCGACAATCACCGCCTCCAAGGACTCCTGCTCCGCCTCGTGATGGTGCCCCGCAATGCAGTTGATCACAACGTTGGAGACGCCATAGCGGCGCGCCAAATCCGCCCCAATCTGCGCGTGCGTGCCCTCCACCTCAAAATCCACCGCCTTGCCGATGTCATGTAACAATCCGCCCAACCGCGCGACATCGGGATTGCCGCCCACCTCGGCGGCTAAGATGCTGGACAACTTCGCCACCTCCACCGCGTGAGCTAACTGATTTTGACCATAGCTGGTGCGGAAATAGAGTCGCCCCAAGAGCTTCATCAGTTCTGGATGGAGTTTGCGGACTTCGGCCTCATAGACGGCGCGCTCCGCTTGCTCCTTCATAACCTCTTCGACCTCTTTATCGGCGCGGGAGACCATCTTCTCGATCCGCTGCGGATGAATGCGCCCATCGGAGACCAACTTATGCATCGCGCGCGCGGCCACCTCGCGGCGAACGGGATCGAACGAGGAGACGGTGATCATCTCCGGCGTATCGTCAACGATCACATCCACGCCGGCCTTCTGCTCGAAGACCCGAATGTTGCGCCCGCCGCGCCCGATAATCCGCCCCTTCATATCATCCGAGGGGATCTCCACGGACTTGGAGGTCAATTCAGCCACCGGCTCCGAGGCCAAGCGCTGAATCGAGGTGACGATAATATCCCGCGCGCGCTGATCCGCTTCCTCGCGGGCGCGCAACTCTTCCTCGCGGATCACCCGCGCCATATCCTGGCGGGACTCTTCGGCGACCTTCTCCAACACAATCTCACGCGCTTCCTCCGTCGAGAGATTACTGATGCGCTCCAACTCCTCACGGCGATCGATCTCCAATCGCTTCAACTTGTGGGCGCGCTTGTCCAATCCACTCTGCCGGCGATTCATCTGCTGCTCACGCTGATCAATCTGCTCCTGACGGCCATCCAACTGCTCGCGACGACGCTGAAGCCGCTCTTCCTCCTGTCGCAACTGCTTCGTGCGGCGTTCCAACTCCGCCTCGACCTCACGCCGCAGCTTGAGCGCCTTATCCTTGCCATCCAACACAATGTTGCGACTCTGCTTCTCGGCCTCCTCCAACAGCCGAGCGCGCATATCCGCCAACCGCCCAACTTCCTCTTCATAGCGCTTTTGTCGGTACCAATATCCGACCGCGCCACCCACAGCCAAACCTAACAACAACAACAACATGTAATAGAGAATTTCCATCCTAATAAGCCTCGCTTTCTTCAAAACTGGAATTAGATGTTGGGAAAGTGTAGGTCTCAAGTATGTCTCGGATGAGATCGTAGGAGAAACCCCGGCGCGCCAGACGTCCATACAAACGTTTTTTGAAAACATCCGGGGGGAGATGATTTAATCGACGGGCGTGAGAGGCCACAGCTTTCTCGATGGCGGCGACTTCATCATAGTCCGCCAACGATTGTTCAATCGTGCGCGAGTCGATGCCCTTCTGACGTAGCTCCGAGGACAACGCGTGCCGGCCCTTGGGGCGGAATTTCAAGCGATTCTCAACCCAATAACGGGCAAATGCCTCATCATCGATCAAATCCACGCGGCGCAGACGTTCCAACGTCTCCTCGATGGCCGCGGCGGAGAAATCCTTCTGCGCCAGATAATCGCGCACCTCGTGGGCGCTGCGGGGACGATATGAAAGATAGTTCAGCGCTTTATCCCGCGCCCGCTCTACCTCGTCATCGCGTTTAAGAGTAGCGATCTCCTCATCGGACAACGCCATCCCGACGTGCAGATTCACCGCCAACCCCGCCGCCAGCCCAAAAGCAAATTCTCCGTCTATATACACATTCATCCGGTCGCTGGAACGTTTTTGCGGCTCCAGTGATGTCACTTTACCACTCATTTTTCGTTTTCACTTCCCCTAAACAACAAAAACGGCTATGGCCGCGATTGCCATAGCCGCAGATTCTAGCCGCTCATCCTTACGGATCAGTAGCCCAGGAGATTCTCCAGCCCAAGAGAATCTTCGTAGATATTTGAAAACGATGCAGGTCGTCCCAGAAAGATTACCAATTTCACAGCTACAAGCTGGAACGCTTGCTAATTTTCACAACAAACTATACATCTTCAGAGGTCAAACAACTTGCGACCCCATCCTAAATCCCTTGTAGTCCCTGCCACCGCATTGCAACCGTATTGTAATTGTATTGCACATGGAGATGAAGAGCCGTAACCCACTCGCCCCCCTTCTGCCAACACAAAATCATACCAGCGCTTTGACCGACGATACGTTATTGCAAGTTCACCCATGTTTTACTTTGTACATCACTATTTAATAGCGGAGATTGGATTTTAATTATGTTCGTATGCCGTAACATCGCTGCGTGCAACGATGGTCAATGTCACTACAAAAGATCAGGGAAGTTAGTTTTACCAGGCTATGGCAATTATAGGGTGACCCGTTATGTCAGACCAACCAACATCGGATCACGTTGTAGTTATAGTTACCTTCGCGACCGAAGCTCCTACCGGCGGGCCAATTTCTTTAATCCCGACGATACAAAATACAACTTCACTCCAAGTGTACAATAACCTACTAATCCTGACAAGTACCCGCTGAAAGGGGCAAACGAAGCAGTTCTAAAGCGCCTGAGATGCACGAGGTTGTGTGGAAGGCCATTTAACACGCTCATCAACCCCAACTTCGTTTGCCTTGAGCTTGGTTAAGAAAGCTCTGGAACACCCAAAGCACAGTAGCTCGGCTGGATGGCCGAGCTACTGGATTGAGTAGGGCGGGTGGGAGTCGAACCCACACGCTCTCACGAGCAGAGGATTTTAAGTCCACGGCGTCTGCCGATTCCGCCACCGCCCCATGTAGTATTCTAATGTGGAAAACGGGCATCGTGGTAGATGCCCGTTGCGCCCGTGCTGGCCTTAGTAAGGCGACGGTCGGAATCGAACCGACGAATAAGGCTTTTGCAGAGCCCTGCCTTACCACTTGGCTACGTCGCCGAATGTAGCGAAAAAAAGAGCGGGCAAAGGGACTCGAACCCTTGACCTTCTCCTTGGCAAGGAGACGTTCTACCAACTGAACTATACCCGCGTACACCAACTATTATACCGCCTTTTTAAAATTTGACAAGGGATGAGGAAAATTTCCTGGCTTCACGCGAGGATTCTCCTCATCACTCTCGTCCCTATTTTATGCGATCTTGAAAAAATGTCAAATCACCTATGGCGCGTTTCGCGGTTCAAGCTACCGGACAACGCGCCGCTTATCCAACATCGAGGATGCCTGCGGCGGCCGCGCGGAGGTTCTCCTCGCGGGCGACGCGCTTGCCCTCCTCCTCATCCACGCGAGTGAGCAGCACAATGCCGCCAATGAAGAAGATCATCACGGCTAAGATGCTCAAGCGGCTCTCGCCGGTGAGTTGGGAGATGATTCCAAAGAGGAGCGGGCCTGCGATCCCGGCGAATTTGCTGGAAATATCGTAGAAGCCGAAGAACTCCGCGCTGCGCGCCTTGGGCGCCATCTGACTGTAGAGACTGCGGCTGAGGGCCTGCGTGCCGCCCTGGACCATCCCTACGCCGAAGGCCAACGCCCAAAATTGCCACGCCGAGGTCATAAAGTAGCCGATCAGCGTCAGGAAAGCATACCAGCCTAAGCCAAGCATCACGGCCTGCTTGGATCCGATCTTCTTGCCGAATTTGCCGAAGAGCAGGGAGAACGGGATGCCCACGAATTGTGTCAGCAGAAGCGCGCCGACCATGGACATCGCGTCGATGCCGATCTCCGCGCCGTAGATGGTGGACATTTTGATGATGGTGCCGATCCCGTCGTTGTAGA
>JBKHCQ010000335.1:0-4192 GCA_046541755.1 Anaerolineales bacterium
TCTGCTTCTTGACAAATCCTCGCTTAGTAAATACAATGTAATTACTTGTGATGGTTCATTGTCTTCAAGGGGGTGATGGAATGCCGACCGCTGTCAGAACCCGCATTATAAGGATCGGAAACTCGCAAGGGATTCGTATCCCCAAGCTGCTACTCGAACAGGTCAATTTGGCCGAGGATGAGGAAGTGGAATTGGAACTACAATCGAATCAGATTATTGTGCGGCCGACGCAAGCGGTGCGTCACGGATGGGCGGCCGCGTTCAAAGCGATGGCCGAGCATGGCGATGATGAAATGCTCGATGAAAATGCGATAAACACGAGCGAATGGGATGAGACCGAGTGGGAATGGTAGGTCGATGATAGTTCAAAGGTTTGACGTCTTCCTGGTGAATCTGGATCCAACCGTAGGAAGCGAGATACGTAAAACGCGGCCCTGCCTGGTGATCTCGCCGGATGAGATGAATCGTTGGATACGAACGGTGATTGTGGCGCCGATGGCGACGAAATCTCAATCCTATCCGACCCGCGTGGCCTGTGAGTTCCAAGGCCAACCAGGTCAGGTCATCTTAGATCAGATCCGGACGGTTGATAAGAGGCGTCTCGTGCGTAAATTAGGGCGGATGGATCAACCTACTCAGGTGGCCGTGTTGGCTACTGTGGCGGAGATGTTCGCGGAGTGAAATGAAATCTAGCTACCGGACACTTTTTGAAAACAGCTCACTGATTTTCACGGATCACACGGATTTTTATATTTTCCGTGTTAATCCGTGTTCATCCGTGAGCTAAGAAGTGTCCGGTGAATAGAAATGAAATGTCAGATCCTCTGCTTCATCTCATATGGTTGGGGTCGAATGTGACATTGTCGAGCTACTTAAACATAGGAGGGGTTTTCCGATGAAGAACAAGAAAAACAAAACGTCGATGTGGCTATCTCTTTGGTTGATGATTAGCATAGGGCTGATGATGACCGGATGCTGGCAAACGCCGCCCTCAGAGGGCGAGGGCGCGCCGGAGGAGCTGACCTTCGCGTGGATTCCGAAGGCGCTGAACAACCCCGTCTTCGAGGTCGGGCGCGATGGCGCTTTTAGGAAGGCGGAGGAATTGACCGCGCAGACCGAGACCGAAGTGGAGGTGCTCTATACCGCCTCGGTAGCGTCGGACCCGGCGGCGCAAGCGCGGGTGGTAGAAGATGTCATCGCCAAGGGCGTGGACGGCATCGGCATCTCGTGCAACGATCCGGCGGCGTGCGTCGAGCCGATCAACGCAGCGGTGGAGGCGGGCATCCCGGTGATGACCTGGGATTCGGATGCGCCGGAGAGTGAGCGCTTCACCTACTTGGGCGTCGATAACTACGAGGGCGGCCGCGCGGCGGGCAGATTGCTGGCGGCGTTTATGGGCGATTCTGGCAAGGTCGCGCTGCTATCGGGTGTTTCTGGCGCCTATAATCTTGAGGAGCGGATCCGGGGCTTTGAGGATCACATGGCGGACTATCCCAACATCGAGATCGTGACCACCGTCTACTGCAACGATGACATCAACCTAGGCGTGGAAGCGGTCGAGGAGATTATGGAAGCGTATCCCGACTTAGACGGCTGGTTCTTCGTGGGCATCTGGCCCCTCTTCGCGGAGCGCGGCTCGATGCCCCTGTGGGAATCGGCCGCCCAGGAGCATGGCCTGGTTACCGTGGCCTTCGATACTTTGCCGGTGGAACTGGAATATCTCCAAGATGGCTATATCGATGGCTTGGTCGGTCAGAAATATTGGGGCTGGGGCTACGACACCGTCCAAATGCTCTACGACAAAATCGTGGAGGGCAAAGCGTTCCCCGAGTGGACCGACTCCGGGATGGACATCGTCACCGAGTGCAATGTGGATGTGATGGCCGAGATGTGGGAGACCAGCGACTTCACCCAGGAGTTGCCCGATCCCTACGCATGCTTAGAATAGATGAGATTTGAAAAGCTACTTTTATACAACCTAGGAGACTAGTTAAATGACCCCCTTGGAACGAATGACGGCGCGTTTGCGCGGCGGGGCGGTGGATCGCCCCCCGAATTTTGATATTTTTATGCGATTTGCCGCCCATTACATCGATCAGCCCCTCTCGCGCTACTATTTGGATCACCACGTGTTGGTGGAGGCCAATTTAGCCGTGCTCGAGGCCTTCGATCTGGACATCGTGCAGGCAATTTCGGACCCGTACCGCGAGGCCGCGGACTTCGGCGCTGAGATCATCTTCCCGGAAGATGATCTGCCGGTGAGCAAAACCCCGCTCCTGCGCGATCCCGCCGATCTGGCGAATCTCCCCCGCCCCGATCCCGCGACAGGCGAGCGGATGCGCGACCGGATCGCCGCCATCCGCGAGCTGAAGGACGCCGTCGGTGGCGAGGTGCCTGTGATGGGCTGGATAGAAGGCGCGCTGGCCGAGGCCGCCGATCTGCGCGGCGTCAGTGCGTTGATGATGGACGTCTATGATCGTCCGGCGTGGGTCGAGGAGCTGTTGGCTCGTTGCCTGGAGCTGGAGATCGATTTCGCCAAGGCGCAGATCGAGGCCGGCGCGGACATCATCGGGCTGGGGGATGCCGTTGCTTCGCAGATCTCGCCCCGGATGTATCGCACATTCGCGCTGCCCTACGAGCGCGAGATCTTCGCCGCCGTTCACGAGATGGGCGCGCTGGCGCGGCTGCACATCTGTGGCAACACCTCGCGCATCCTGGCGGATATGGTGGAGAGCGGCGCCGACATCATCGACATCGACTGGATGGTCGACATGGCAGACGCGGCGGAGGCTTTCGGCGCGGAGGCGGCGGTGTGTGGCAACTTCGATCCCGTCGCCGTGATGTTGCAGGGCACGCCGGACCAGGTCTACGATGCAACGCTGCACTGCATGCGAGCGGGCGGCCCGCGCAGCTTCAGCGCCGCCGGTTGCGAGATCCCCGACGATACTCCGCCGGAGAATCTCCACGCCCAATCCCAGGCCTTGCGCGATTGGGGCGCGGGCCTCGGACCGCACCGCTGAACTGCGGGATGCGATAATCAACCGCCAGTCTGAGTCGCTTTGCTAAAGAAAGCATCAGAGCAGGATCGCGCCGCGTTCCGGTTGATGGCGCTGTGCTCGCGCCTCGCGTGCGACGCTGCGCTCTACGAACGCATCGCGTCTCAGGCCGCCGCCCTCGATCCGCAAGCATGGGGGCTGCTGCCCCATCGGGCGGAGACCCACGGGATCGCCCCGCTGCTCTTCACGCACCTCAAGGCCGCGTCAGCGCCGGCGCCCATCGAGGTGGAACGCGCGCTGCGCGGCCTTGCGCTGCGCCATCGCCTGGCGAATCGGGCGCGGATGGCGGTGTTGCGCTCGATCTTAGAGCGCTTGGAAGCGGCGGGGATCAGCGTCTGCGTGCTCAAGGGCGCGGCGCTGGCGCATCTCATCTATCCGACGCCTGGCCTGCGCCCGATGCGCGACGTCGATCTGCTCGTCCGGCCCTCGGAGGCGCGGCGGGCGCAGCGCCTCCTGCGCGAGATGGGCTTCGTAGCGCCGCCCGCCGAAAGCGCCGAGCTGCCCGATAAGCACATGGCAGCGGCCTCCTTGGACTTAGATGAAACGGGCTTCGTGCTCAGCGTCGAGGTGCACCACAATCTCTTCCTGGCGACGTACCCCTTATCGATGACGCTAGACGACCTGACCGGGCCGCCCCAGGCCTTCGACATCGACGGCCAGCCGGCCTACGCGCTGGATCACGCCGATATGTTGTGGCATCTTTGCCAGCACACGCGGCTCTCATCGGGCGTCTTCGGCGCGAACCGATTGATCTGGGTGGCGGACATCGTCGGCTACGCCGAGCACTTCGCCTCGGAGATCGATTGGACGCAGTTGGCCGCGCGCTACCCCATTGTGATCAACACTCTCTCGCTGCTGCACTTCCTCACGCCGCTTTCGGAGAAGCTGCTGGCGTCCGCGCCGATCCCCCTGGGCGCGCCGCCGCGCGGCATCGGCCTGGAGTTCGAGGGCTGGCCGCGCACCTCGCTTGCGGCGCAGCGCGAGAAGGGCGCCTGGCGCATCCTGCGCGATACCTTCGCGCCGCCGGCGTGGTGGCTGCGCCTCTACTACGGCCTGGGAAGCGCGGCGCCGCTCGTCGTGACGCGCTGGCTGCGCCATCCCTGGCATATCCTGGGGTGGGTGGCCCATCTCATCCG
>JBKHCQ010000336.1:0-4184 GCA_046541755.1 Anaerolineales bacterium
ATGTGGGTTTGGATGTAGATTATTCGTCGGATGCAACATCTGCTCCGGGCGCTTGAACCAGTCGGCCAAGAGCGGGTGACTATCGCGATCTTGGCGGTCGTCCAGTTTGCCGCTGGCGACCAGAACCTCCTCCTGGATCAGCAAGGGCTTGAAGCGCTCATACGTCTTGGGGAAGACCACGACATCCAAGGCGCCGCCCGGCCCTTCCAACGTGACGAAGGCCATCATGTCGCCCTTCTTCGTGCTGATGCGCTTGACGCGCTGCACCATGCCCACCAGCGTGAGCTGCTGTCCCAATTGCTCAGTGGCGACCTGCGCGATGGTCGTGCTGATCATACCCTTGGCGCGAAGTTCACGCTCTCGGCGCTCAAGCGGGTGCTCGGAGAGATAGGCGCCCAATAGTTCCTTCTCCCAGGCAAATAACTGCCGACTGTCGATTGGCGGCGCGAAGGCCGGCAACGTGAGGCGTTGCGTACTGCCCACCGCATCCCCGAAGAGTGTGATTTGACCCACATCGCGCGCGTGATGAATTTGGCTGCTGGCGCCGATCAGCGCGTCGATCATCGTGAGCAGTTTGGGCCGCTCTCCAAATGAATCCAACGCGCCGGCCTGGATAAGACATTCTAAGGTCTTACGATTGACCTTTCGTAAATCGACGCGATCCGCGAAATCATCCAGCGACTCGAACGGGCCGCCCGCGCGGCGCGCCGCGACGATCACCTGCACCGCGTCGTCGCCGACGTTCTTGATGGCGCCCAAGCCGATGCGAATATACCGCTGGCCATCTTTTTCATGGCCGGTGTCGTGACCAATAGAGAACTCCACATCGGAGGTATTGATATCCGGGCGGCGCACTTCCAAATCGTTGCGCCGCGCATCGGTGATGAGAAATCCCAACTTTTCCACGTTGTGGCGCTCGGTCGTCATCAGGCCGGTCATAAATTCCAGGGGATAGTGGGCCTTGAGATACGCGGTCTGCGCGGTGATGACGGCGTAATCGGTGGCGTGGGCGCGGTTGAAGCCGTAACGCGCGAAGAATTCGATGTCGCTCCAGACCGCGTCGGCGATTTTGGCGGCGATCCCCTTTTTGATCGCGCCCGTGCGGAAGAGCTTTTTATGCTTCTCCATCAGCTTCTTCTTTTTCTTCGCCACCGCCTTGCGGATCATGTCCGCCTCGCCGGGCTTGTAGCCCGCCATCTGCACCGCGATCTGCATAATCTGCTCCTGATAGACGATAATGCCGTACGTATCCCCCAAAATATCTTGCAGGATCGGGTGATGGTAAGCGACCTCCTCCTCGCCGTGGAGGCGGCGGATGAAGGTCGGGATGTTCTCCATCGGGCCGGGGCGATAGAGCGCCAGCACGGCGATGATGTGCTGGAATTCCTGGGGACGCAACTCGGTCAGCGTCCGACGCATGCCGGCGCCCTCCACCTGGAAGACACCCGTCGTCTCGCCGCTGGCCAGCAGTTCGTAGAGCTTCTGGACCTGGGCGTCCTTTTCTGGATCGTCGGGCGCGCGCTCGTAGGGAATCGTAAAGAGATCGAGTTTAACGCCGTGCTCTTTCTCAATCCATTCGCACGTCCGACGCATCGAGGTCAGCGTGCGCAGGCCCAAGAAATCGACCTTGAGCATGCCCATCGCGTCCACGATCTCCATCGGCCACTGCGAGACGCGCTCCACCGGGCTGTCCACGCCGCCGCCCTTGGTGGGCCGATGCAACGGCAGATATTCGACCAGGGGCTTATCGGAGACCAGGATGCCGGCGGCGTGGGTGCTGGCGTGGCGCGTCGTGCCCTCCACCTGCTGCGCGGTATCCAACAGCCGCTTGATGTAGGGCGTGCTCTCGTAGACCTCGCGCAGATCGGCGACCTGCTCCAGCGCCTGCGCAATCGAGACGGGCTTACCGGGGACGTTGGGGATCATCCGCGCGACGCGGTCCACTTCGCCCAGGGGGATGTCCAACGCGCGGCCCACGTCGCGGATCGCGGCGCGCGCGCCCAACGTCCCAAAAGTGATGATAGCCGCGACGTGATCGGCGCCGTAGCGCTCCACCGTGTAGGCGATCAGCTCCTCGCGCCGGTCGTCGGGATAGTCCAAATCGATATCGGGCATATTGACGCGGGCCGGATTCAAGAAGCGCTCGAACATCAGCCGATTTTTGAACGGATCCACGTGCGTGATCTCCAGCGTGTAGGCCACGACGCTGCCCGCCCCTGATCCTCGGACGTTCCACCAAATGTCTCGCTCCTTCGCCGCCTTGCAGAGATCCCAGACGATCAGGAAGTAGTCATCGAAGCCCATCTCGTGGATGATGCCCAGCTCGTGCTCCATCCGCTCGATCACCTCGGGGTCATGGGCGTGCGCCTCGCCGTAACGCATCACCAGCCCCTCGTAGCAGAGATGGCGCAGGTACTCCTCCGACGTGCCACATCCCTCTGGGACGGGGAACTGGGGCAGGTGATAGGGCGGCGCGAATTGGATTTCGACCTCGCATTGCTCGGCGATCTTGACGGTGTTCTCCAGCGCTTCTGGAATGTCGCCGTACAGCTCCCACATCTCCTCCGGGGAGCGCATGTAGTAGGAGTTGTCCGACATCCGCATCCGCTTGGTCTCGTTGACGCTCTTCCCGGTGCCGATGCAGAGTAGGACATCGTGCGCCTCCGCCTGATCCGGCTTGGCATAGTGGATGTCGTTGGTCGCCACCAGCGGGACGTTCATCTCGCGGGCGAGCGCGATCATCTTTTCGTAGGTGGGATCGAACTCGGGGATATCGTGCGTCTGCAATTCGATGTAGAAGCGATCAGGGAAGTGCTCCTGATACCAATGGACGGCCTCGCGCGCCTTCGCGTCCCGCCCCGCGTGCAGCAATTGGGGGATCTCCCCCTGCACACAGGCCGTGAGCGCGATCACGCCCGCGCTGTGCTGGGCCAACGTTTCCTTATCAATGCGGGGCTTGTAATAGAAGCCCTCCAACTGCGCGAGGCTCGTCAACGCCAACAAGTTCTGATACCCGGTTTGATTCTGAGCCAAAAGCACGATGTGATATGGCTTGCCATCGTCCCGATTCCGGCTGTGGCGCGAGGTGCGGGCCACATAGGCCTCGATGCCGATGATGGGCTTGATGCCCGCCGCCTGGCACGCTTGATAAAAATCCACCACGCCAAACATCACCCCGTGGTCGGTGATGGCCAACGCATCCATGCCCAACTCGACGGCGTAATTCGCCAACTCGCGCGGGCTGCTCAACCCATCCAATAATGAAAATTCCGTGTGGGTATGAAGGTGTACGAAATCAGACATTCACATCCTCCAACGATAACTTTGTATCTGTGAGATAAATCCAAAGCGATGACAAAAAGGGGGCGCTCATCCTTGATTATATCACAAAGGAGACACGCGGATAATTTCTAATAGATGAATGCCGTCTTTCCCCGACCGATTAACTGACTCACTATCGCAGAAAAAGAAATGCCTATATAATAATACGTAGTTGGTTTGGTCGTTTACATTCATTCACCCATTCACCCTGATTTAGGAAAGGAGCAAAACTATGATAGAGCGAATCATTGGTGTTTTCAAATTAGATCGGCAGACCTTCACGGAGATCGAGCATGACCAGTCGGCCCTCACGGAAGCCGCCATCGTGGTGGCCATCGTGGCCTTCCTCGCCGCGATTGGATCGCTGTTCAACATCTTCATCGGCGATGGAGGCGCCGGCAATGTCCTGATGGCGGTCATCGGCACCTTCTTAGTGACTTTCATCAACTGGATCGTCTGGTCTGCAATCACCTATTTCGTCGGGACCAACCTGTTTGGCGGCGAAGCGGATCTACCCGAGATGATGCGCGTGATCGGGTACGCCTATGCCCCCCAGATGTTGGGCATCATCCCCTGCCTCGGCACGCTTGTGGGTGCGATTTGGTCCCTGGTCGCCAGTTATTTCGCGATCAAAGAGGGCCTCGATCTGGATGACGGCAAGACGATTGCAACGGTCTTGATCGGCTGGTTAATCACCCTCCTCATTAGTGGGATCCTCGGTATGATCGGCTTCGGCGGCGCCATAAGCATTGGAGCGCTCTCCGGCTAAATCCAATCTTTTCGCTATTCCACACAAACTGCCCTGATTTCTCAGGGCAGTTTTTTTATCAGCAGATTGAGCAGATTGAGCAGATTGAGCAGAT
>JBKHCQ010000337.1:0-4179 GCA_046541755.1 Anaerolineales bacterium
CACAGAGCATCACCGAGAAGGCACAGAGAAGCACGGAGAAATGATTCTCTCTGTGCATCTCTGTGAAAAACTCTGTGTAACTTGCATCCAATTTCACCTAAAAACCAACAAGAGCCTTTCTACAATGCGTTATATCCAGAGTATTTTTCACAAGGAGCCAATATGTTGAAGATCTTAGTGTTGCACGGGCCGAATTTGAATTTGTTGGGGCGGCGCGAGCCGGAGACTTACGGGCGCGCGACGCTGGCCCAGATCGATGCGCGCCTTGAGGCCGCCGCCGAGGATCGCGCCACGTTGCGGATGCTCCAGTCTAATCACGAGGGGGCGTTGGTCGACGCGCTCCACGAGGCGATGGGCTGGGCCGATGGCGCGCTCATCAATCCCGGCGCCTACACGCACACCAGCGTCGCGCTGCGGGACGCCATCGCCGGCGCCGGGATGCCCACGGTGGAGGTTCACCTCTCGAACATCCACGCGCGCGAGGCCTTCCGCCACACCTCGCTGCTGGCGCCCGTCTGCGTGGGGCAAATCTGCGGCTTCGGCTGGCGGAGCTATCTGCTGGGCCTGCAAGCGCTGGTGGATCATCTGGAGGACGACAATGCAAATTAAATCCGCCCGGCGAACGCACCAACTTCCCGCGTACCCCTTCGCGCGTTGGAATGAGGAGATCGCTAAAGCGCGCCAGGCCGGACGCGACATCATCCGCTTGGACATCGGCAACCCCGATCTCCCGCCGCCCGAGCCGGTGGTGGACGCGCTATGTCGGGGCGCGCGCCGCGCCGATGGCCACGGCTACGCCGGCTATCGGGGGATTCCGGCGCTGCGCCAGGCGATGGCCGATCATTACGCCGCGCGCTTCGACGTGCCACTCGATCCTGAGCGCGAGGTCGCGCCCCTGATCGGTTCCAAGGAGGGGTTGGTGCTGCTCTCCTTGGCGATCCTTGATCCCGGCGATCTCGTCCTGCTGCCCGATCCCGGTTACGCGCCGTACACGCGCGGCGCGCGCCTGGCCGAGGCCGAGACCTACGCGCTTCCATTGCGGGCCGAGCGCGGCTTCCTGCCCGATCTGGCCGCCGTGCCCGATGCGGTCGCCGACCGCGCCAAACTGCTCTGGCTCAACTATCCCAACAACCCCACCGGCGCCGTCGCCGACGTGGCCTTCTTCGAGGAGGCCGTCGACTTCGCGCGCGCCCACGGGCTGCTCCTCTGTCACGACGCGCCCTACAGCGACATCACCTATGGCGGCTACGTCGCGCCGAGCGTGCTCCAGATCGCCGGCGCGCGGGAGGTCGCCGTGGAGTTCAACTCGCTCTCGAAGATGTACAACATGGCCGGCTGGCGGGTCGGGATGGCGGTGGGCAACGCGGAGGTCTTGGCGACGCTGGCGCAGCTCAAATCCAACCTCGATTCCGGGCATTTCCGTCCGATCCAGGAAGCCGCGGCCGCCGCGTTGCGGACTGATCCGGCGTGGGTCGCGCAGCGCAACGCCGTCTACGCCGAGCGCCTGGCGCTGCTGCACGCGGCATTGACCGCCGTCGGCATCGACGCGCCGAAACCACGGGCCACACTCTACCTCTGGGCGCCGATCCCGGCCGGCGCGACCTCCGAGGCGCTGGCCCGCGATCTCCTCTTCGCGACGGGCGTCTCCGTCGCGCCGGGTACTTTCTTCGGGCCGGGCGGCGAGGGCTACCTGCGCTTCTCCGTCACCGCGCCGACGGCCCATGTGCGCGAGGCGGCGGCCCGGCTGCGCGCGTACTTTTGATCGCCAACGCCCGCGCCCGCTCGATGGCGCACTCCGCCTGCGCGCGCAAGGCTGACGCATCTAACTCAAGCCGCGCCACGCCTGCCGCCTGCGCCGCCAGTCCCGTCGCCACGGCGATTCGCACCGCGACCTCGGCCTCGTCCAGCGTGGGCAGGATGTGATCCTCGCGCAGGCCCTGAATCTCCGCGCAGCGCGCCAGCTCCTCCGCCGCCGCGACCGCCATCCCGTCCGTGATGCGCCGCGCGCGCACGTCCAACACGCCGCGGAAGATGCCGGGGAAGGCCAGCGCGTTGTTCACCTGATTGGGGAAATCGCTGCGCCCCGTGCCCACGATGCGCGCCCCGGCGGCGCGCGCATCCTCCGGCCAGATCTCCGGCGTGGGATTGGCCCCGGCGATGACGATGGCGTCCTTGGCCATCGCGCGCACCCAATCCGGCGCGATCACGTCCGGGCCGGGGCGGCTGAACGCGATGAGCAGATCCGCGCCTCGGATGGCCTCGGCGGCGCCGCCCACCACGCCTTCGGCGTTGGTCTCCTGGCAGATGCGCCACTGCGGCGCATCCGCCGTTAGCGGCGCATCCGCCGTTAGCGCGAGATCGTCGCGGCCCGCGTGCAGCGTCCCAAGCTCGTCGCAAGCGACGACGGCGGCCGGATCGGCGCCGGCGGCGGTGAGCAGGCGATAGTTCGCCACGTTGGCCGCGCCCATCCCCACCATCGCGATCTTCACGGCGACCAGCGATTTGCCGACCAACATCAGCGCGTTCAGGACAGCGGCCAGCACGACCGTCGCCGTGCCCTGCTGGTCATCGTGCCAGACGGGGATCTCCAACTCGTCTTGCAGCCGATTCAACAGGCCGAAGCACTTAGGTTGCGCGATATCCTCCAGGTTGACGCCGCCGAAGCTTGGCGCCAGCGCCCTGACCGTCGCGCTGAAGGCGTCGGGATTGGCCGCATCCAAGACCAACGGGATTGCATCCACGCCGCCCAGCAGCTTGAAGATGAGCGCCTTGCCCTCCATCACCGGTAGCCCCGCCGCCGGGCCGATATCGCCCAGGCCCAGCACGCGCGTGCCATCGGAGACCACGGCGATGGTGTTGCCGCGATTGGTCAGCTCCCACACCTGGTCGGGATCGCGCGCGATGGCGCGGCACGGTTCCGCCACGCCCGGCGTGTACCAGATCGCGTAATCCGCCAAACCGGTGACCGGCGCCTTGGGCGCGATTTGGATCTTCCCGCGATAGCGGGCGTGCAACTCCGTCGGCGTCTCGTTCTCGTTCCTCATAGCCTCTCCTTCGTATCGGGTGTAAAATGGGGATAATAACTAACCCTTTCGAAGGTTAAATAGATCGCTGTCATAGAAACTATCTATTTGGGCCACAAATCACATCGGACAAACACCCTCTGAAACCTTCGCAAGGTTGCGTAGAAAACATCCTCATTATACCATTCAGGAGATCAGGAGGCGCTCAATGAGCGCGGCCAACGTCTTACGAGTTTGATCCAATTGACAAAACCCTCCAAATCCATAAAAATAGTGGTACATATTCACCACCCAGCTAACGCAAGGAGGTAGCTAGATGGATTTTTCAGAACTCTACAAGGCGCGGTACAGTGTGCGGGCCTATAAATCGGATGCGGTGACCAAGGAGGCGTTGGATCAGGTGCTCGAGGCCGGGCAATTTGCCCCGACGGCGGCCAATCGCCAGCCGATCCGCGTGATCGTCATCGAGACGGAGGGGCGCGAGGCGGAGCTTCAGCGCATCTACGGGCGCGATTGGTTTGTCCAGGCACCGCTCGTTCTCTGTGTGTGCGGTATCCCAAAAGAAGCGTGGTATCGCAAACAGCACGACGACAAAAACTACGTCGATGTCGACGCCGCGATTGTGATGGATCACATGATCATGCAGGCGACGGAGTTGGGCCTCGGCACCTGCTGGATCGCGGCCTTCGATCCGGCGGCCGCCCGCCAGGTGTTGGATTTGCCGGAGGGCGTCGAGCCGATTGCCTTCACCCCGCTCGGTTATCCCGATGATGAGGCCAAGCCCAAGAAGCGCAAGGCCCTGGACGACCTGGTGAAATACGACCGCTGGTAGAGGGATCGGACAGAGAAGAGAGCATCGAGTTCGCGGGGCGCGGGGTTGGCGCTCCGCGAGCTTGTCTTAATAAAGTGAGCATTTGATGTATTCTCAACGCGGTAATAGCAAAAAGGAATCCACCAATTGAGGAGAGCTTTATATTTTGATGCCGGTCCCCTTATCACGACTTGTAAGTTCGAGGTGGCTGGCGAGTTAGTGCTTGATCATTTGTTGAGAGTGTGTAGTATTGTCATTGCTAGTTCCGTGAATGATGAAGTGGTTGTCGCGGCGCCCGTTACCCGGATGCTCAAGCAGCACAGCGCCGTTTAGATAGTGACCAAA
>JBKHCQ010000338.1:0-4176 GCA_046541755.1 Anaerolineales bacterium
CAGCCCCCAAAATCGTCTTTGAGACCGAGCGCCTCATCATCCGGCTCGCCACCGAGGCGGACGCCGACTTTTATCACACCCTGTGGTCCCATCCCCAGGTGATGAAGAACGTGGGCTTTCCCCAAGGCTACCCCATCACGCGCGAGGAGCTTCGAGAGAGGCTGGCGCAGGAACCGAATGATGCATTCAATCGCCTGCTGGTGGTCGAGCAGCGCGCGACCGGGGAATCCATCGGAGAATGTATGGTCGCCCGCCCCGACCCCGACGACGATGAGGGCGTCGCGGAGCCGGACATCAAATTGCTGCCGGAGTATTGGGGCCAAGGCTACGGTCGCGAGATCTGGACGGCGTTGATCGCTTACCAATTCGAGCACACCGATTGCGACGCCGTCCAGACCACGCCCAACCGCCACAACCCCGCCGCCATCCGCCTGTACGAATCGGTCGGCGCCCGGCGCATCGACGAGGGCGTCTTTCACTTCCCGGAGAAGATGCAGGCCTACACCACGCCGGTCCATCACTACCGTTATCGGCTCTTCAGAGAGGATTGGGAATCGCGCCAATGAACAGGAAAAGTCCAACTAGCCTTGCTAACATCGGGAATAGCTACCCGACACTTTGAGAAGATAGCTCACGGATTTTCACAGATCACACGGATTTTTTAGATCTTTTTCCTGAAGCCATTTATTGCCCCTCTTTTAATGCTCTGATGTTTTGCCCATTTGATGCTTTGATGTTTTGCTGCTTTGATGTTTTGTCGCTTCCCCTCACAAGCGCGCGATGATCTCACTGCGCTGGAAGAGTCGAATGGCAAACCAGAGCACCACGGCATCGATGGCCCAGAGCACAGCCCCCACAATCAGCACCACGCCCACGCTGAAGTAGAGCACCCCGCCGATCTGCCCGAACATCAGCAGCAGGATGGGCAGCACCACCGCCGATCCCATCTGATACGCCTCCTGGAACGAGCCGACCTTGGAGGAGACCAAGATCATCACGCCCAGGCCCAGCGCGGCCGCCGCCGGGGCCACCCACACCACGAGCACGACCCACATCGCGTTGGGGAAGAAAACCTCGCCCATCGTGGGCCACGCGGAGAGATTCGCCGCCAGGCCGTAGAGCACAAAGCCCAGCAGCGTGACGGCCACCGCCGGGACCCACGCGGCCAACATCTTCCCCACGAACAACTCCGTATCGGTCGTGGGCGTGTAGAGCAGCGCCTCCATCGTCTTGCGCTCCCGCTCCCCCGCGAAGCTATCCGCCGCGATGGTGCTGGCGACCATCAGCGGCAAAATCAGGAACAGCGGCGCGAAGAGATAGAGCAACATCGCGACGATGAGCGTCTGCGCCGGCGTGTAGCCGCTCAGCACCGATTTCATCTCCGGCGGCATCATCTCCAAGAATTGCGCCATATCGTCCAACTCCCCTTCCACATTCGACATCAACGGGGCCGTCGCGCCGATGGCCGCCGGCAACACGCCCATCAACACCAGCGGCACGATGATCATCGGGATCATCACGCCCTTGCTGCGCGTGACGATCTTCAAATCACGGCGGACAATGGCCCAAATCGCTCGCCAGTTCATGCTTGCACCTCCCGCTCTTTCTCTGCGATATCGGGCGCCGCGCCCTGCTCGTCATCGTGCAGCGCGAAGTAGACATCCTCTAATGTCGGCTCCTGGGGATTGAGGCGGTAGATGCGCCCGCCGGCCTCCACCAGCGCCGAGACCAGCGCGGGGATGACCTCGCGCTCCGGCGCCCAGGCCGTCGCCAATCCCGACTCAGCATCCCACGTCACCTCCCGCACCTGGGGCAGCGCGCGGGCCGCATCGAGCGCGCGCTCCGCTCCCGCCGCCGCCAGTTCAATCTCCAGCCGGACGCCCTTCCAGAGCTGGCGGGCCAGCTCGTGCGGCGCGCCCAGCGCGACCATCCGCCCGTGCTCCATCACCGCGACGCGATCACAGAGCTGCTGCGCCTCGTTGAGGTTATGCGTGCAGATGAAGACCGTGTGCTCGTCGTCGCGCGTCAGCCGCTCGATGCGCCGATGCACCTGGCGCGTGGCGACCGGATCGAGGCCGCCGGTCGGCTCATCCAAAAAGATCACCTCCGGGTCGTGAATCAGCGTGCGGGCGAGCGCCAACCGCTGCTTCATCCCCTTGCTGTAGCCGCCGACCGGCTCCTCGGCGCGCTCCGCCAACTCGAACGCCGCGAGCAGCTCGTCGATGCGCCCGGCGATCTCACCCGGCGGGACCGCGTAGAGATCAGCGTAGAGGCCCAGTTGCTCCCGCGCCGTCAGCTTCTCATCCAAGGCGGGCGTCTCCGTCAACACGCCCGTGCGCCGCCGGAGCGCCGGCCCCTCCGTCAGGGGATCGAGGCCTAACACCGTCATCGCGCCCGCGTGCGGAGTCAACACCCCGTTGAGCAGGCGCACCGTCGTCGTCTTGCCCGCGCCGTTATGGCCCAAAAAGCCAAAGACCTCGCCCGCGCGCACCTCTAAAGAGAGGTCGTTCACGGCGACGGTCTCGCCAAAGCGGCGCATCACGTTTTCGGTTCTGATGATGACATCGTTTGAGGACATAAAACACCTCAACTCAACTTTATTTTTACTTCTAGCTACCCGTCACTTTTAGAAAACAGCTCACGGATTTTCACGGATCGCACAGATTTTTTAGATCTTTCGATGGAGAAATTCCCCATCTTGGCGCGCGTTTTACCGCTCACGTCCATTTGGACGAGTTGAAGGTTGAATTCTAACCCTTACATTCCTTACATTCCTTACATTCCCGGAATGGCATTTCTGCAATATAAAATCGAAATATCTGCGTTAATCCGTGTTTATCCGTGAGCTAAGAAGTGTGAAGATTTAATTTAAGCCTAATCAGCCGCGACGGTCGCGGGCTGGGCCTTCAACGTCGGGCTGGAGCCGGATTCCTGGGCCTTTTTGGATGCCTCGGAGTCCTTATCCGGCAACTTAAACTTGACCCACATCACCGGCAATACCAGGAGCGTCGCGACGACCGGCGCGTAGAAGGGCACCTTCGGGCCAAAGCGCTGCCAGAGCAGGCCGCCGATATAGGGCGCCGGCAGCGAGATGAAGCTCAAGCTGGTGGAGAAGAGACCAAAGGCCGTCCCGCGCAACTTCTTGGGCACCACCTTGGAGATGAGGGAGTTGTAGGCCGGGCCAATCAGCGCCGAGCCGAGGCCGAACAAAATCCACGCTACGGCGCATCCGAAGAAGCCGCTGCTGTTCAAGAAGACCACCAATCCCGCCGCGACGATGGCGAAGCCGCCCACGATCCCCACCCGCTCGCCCCGGCGATCCGAAAGCCGCCCGGCGGAACTCATCAGCAGCGCCGTGACGATGCTCGACATCGACATCAGCCAGCCAATCTGCGTTTTGTTGATGCCGATGAAGTTTTGGAGATAGAGCGACTGCATCTCGAAGGCCATCCGGTAGGTGACGTCGCGCACGCCATCGGAGATCAAAATCCAGGTCAGGACGCCGCCGCCCAGCACCATCCCCACCATCAGCCCCAGATCGGTCCGCAGCGTGCGGAAGGAGGGCGCCGGGCGTTTTTCGCTGGATTCGGATCGGCGCGCGTTGCGGGCCATCCACAATCGAACAACGGTCGCGCAAGCGTAGAGCGCCGCCGCCACGATGAACATCGTCCGAAAGCCAAATTGATCGGCCAAGAAGCCGCCCAACGGCGGGCCAACGATCCCCACGATCATAAAGATGCTCTCGGCGAGGCCGTAAACCTCACCCAAATTCTCCTCGCTCGATTGCTCAGCGATGAAGGCCTGGAAGCTCGGCGCTACAAAAGCCCCGGCGACGGCACTCATAAAGCTGGAAATGAGCATCCAGTGCCACGAGGGCGCCACGATGTAGATCACCAACCCGACCACGCCGGCGATGCTGCCGATGGCCACCGCTTGCAAGCGGCCAATCGAATCCGAAAGCCAGCCGCCCAGAATCTGGAAGGCCAGCGGCGCGATGGAGCTGAGCGTGAAGAACAATCCCACCTGCCCCACATCCGCGCCCATGCTCTCCAAATAGAGCGCCAACAGCGGCCCGTACATCCGCGAGGCGATGTTCGCCAACACCATCGCGCCCATAAAAGTCAACAGCGGTCGCGTCAATAAATGTCGCTTTCTAAACATGTCGGCTCCTTATCA
>JBKHCQ010000339.1:0-4175 GCA_046541755.1 Anaerolineales bacterium
ACTTCGCCAGGCGTAGCTTGCTACGCCCTGTTGCCCGCGACTTCAGTCGCCGGGCAGCCTCAATATCGAACAAACCGGTGATTCCCACGGCCATCGGCCATCGGGAAAGGCCCGGCGAATAAATTCGCGGCCACTTCTACAAAGTCGCCCTACGGCGACTACCCTCAACCCAGTCCGCGAAGGCGGACTTTGTAACCGTTGCCGCGACTTCAGTCGCCAGGCATCTCGCCGGCCTAGGGCCGAGGCGGCAACGATCCCTCATCGGCCGGACGCTCCCCCAGGTCAATCGCGGGCGAGGCGGATCGCGCGCCGGCCACCGAGGAGACAGGCCCCAAGATGTTGTTGTAGGGCCGCCCCAAAATCTCGTGGATCTCCAACACCGCGCCGTAGGTCGTCGCCGGATTCGCCGAATCGACCTGGGCATAGAGCGGCGTATCCACCGCCAGCGGCCACGCGACGTTGCTCCGCGTCGGGAAATAATGCTCGTCGCCCACGGTCAGCGTCATGGTTTCGCCGGCCAACATCGGCAGCCAATCCGAGGTGATGCCCCACACTAAGCCGTAATCGCCCACGTAGGGCCAAATTTCGTTGACGGCCTGGGGCGCCGTGTCGGGATCGATATAGACATCGACCCAGAAGCCGGCCTCGACCGGGCCACCGCCCTGATTTTGGATGGTGACCGTGACGGCGTTGGCGGTCGCGACCAAGTCTGTCACCACCAGATCTGGCGCGTTGACATAGTTGCGCACGACCAAGGGCAGATAGATCCCCGCCGCGACCGGGACAGCCGGCCCAAAGCGCACGCTCGTCATCGCCTGCTTCCCCAAGTGCTCACACGCCATCCCTACCGTGACCGAGATATGAGCCAGGCCCTCAACCGTGGAGGTGATATGTGAGGCAGCATCGCCGGCGGCGTCCACCGTCTCCACCGTGGGATCCAAAACGCCCAGATCGGTCGTGTAGCTAATGAGGTTGCCCGCTGGCGCGTACAGCCCGGTCAGCGTGCCGGTGATGGTGGCGGGCGTCACGCCATCCGCCGGAACCTCATTGGGCCATGAGGCGGCCAGCAGATCGTAGTAGTAGATCGCATCCCCCACGCGCCCCACCGGATCGTGGAGCGTCGCGCCGATCTCGCAGACGTCGGTGAGGCCCCAATCATTGTACGTGAGGTCAATATCCACCGTGGACGTGGCCGGTATCGTCACGTCGACGTTATGGCCGGGCGCCGGGCCGTTATGGCGGAAGACGTTGGCATTCGCCAGCGCGCCGCCGACCACGGCCTGGACGGCCCCGGCGCTATCGAAGAGCATCCCCGCCGTTGTACTGCCGCTGATCACGTTGCCCGTGGCCTGGAAAATCAGATCGGCGGTCGTCCCGGTCGTGTTGATGCCGTAGCCATTTTGGATCAGGGTGTTGTTGCGGATAAAGAGGTTCTGAGGCGCATTGACCCACATCCCGCTGTTAAAACCGCGGATCTCGTTGCCCGCGATGCTCACGGTGGCGGTGCTGGGCAGACTCGCCCGCAGCCGGAGGGCCGCGCTGGAGTTACCCACGTTTTCGCCATAGAAACGATTGTTGAGGATGCGGGCGCCCTCGAAGCCAGGGCGCGCGGTGGGGGCGCGGCTCGTCGCTTCATCTAATTCTAACGCCGCCCACATCAACTCGGCATGCTGGAAGCTGGATCGGATGCGCCGCGCGCCAAGCCACCGGCTAAGGAGCCGCGTCCCGGCGCTGCCGCGCAAATCCAGCCCGTGGAAGATGTAGACGCCTGCCCCCGCACTTCCCCGCACGCTGATCAGGTTATCCTCAATATCCATAAAGCTGCCACCCACGCTGTTGAGGTAGAGCGCGCGCCCGTTAACCGCCGGGTTCGTCACGGTGATGGTGTTGCCGCTAAACGTAATGTTCTTGGTCGTGGCCAGATCGACGGGCACGTTGTCGGCGTTATCGACCGCCATCACATTATCCATCACGGTGAGCGCCTCGACGCGCCCGCTGTAGGCCGGGTAGACCAGCAGCGCGCTGTTGCTCTGCTCACCCGTCGCCCCGTCGTTGAGCAGATGATTGCCCACAATGCGCGTGTTGCGCAGCACCGGCGCGGCGTCGCCCGCCGTGGGATCATAGCTCAGCAGCAGGATATTGCCCTCATCCGCCCCCTGGATCGTATTGTTTTCGATCCGATTGCCTGTGACCTCCACCGTGTGGGCCGCCGTGCCCTGCGCCGCGAGCGCGATGCCATCACAGCCGCCGGAAATCTCGTTGTGCGCGATGTAGGCCTGGGCGCAGTTCGTACATTCTATGCCGTAGACGTTGGCGTTCAGCGACCACGCGCCCATCTGGATCTCATTGTAGGTGACGGTCACGCGCTCGTAGGCGCTCTGCCCGCTGTTATAGAAGAAGATGCCGGCCCAGTTGATGTCGTCAAAGCGATTGTAACGAATGGTAATATCCGTCGTGGGATCAGAAGTCCCGTTGGTCGCCGCCACGCCGGCCGATTGACCGCCGCTCGGCTCCGGGTGCGGGCCGTAATTCTGAATGATAAAGCCCTCAATAATCACATCATCCACCCCATCCGCGATCTCAAAGCCGTAGCCCGAAGCCCCCTCGCCATCCAACGTGGGCGCATCCGGCCCCGGCCCCACCATCTCCGCCGTCCCCGGATCGCCTTGGAGCGTCAGTTCCTTGGGAATCACGACGCGCTCGTGATAGACGGCCGGCCCTACTTGAATGACATCTCCGGGATCGGCGGCGTCCACGGCGGCCTGGATCGTCTTATAGGTCACGCCGTCGTCACACAACCCATCTCCATTCGAATCGACGCACGCGCCATCCACCTCCAGCGTCGCCGCCCGCGCCGGGCTGGCGAGCGTCATCGTGACCAGCGCCACGACGAAGATCAAGGCGACATTGCTCCATACCTTCCGCATACGATGTTGGCCTTTCATTGATCTGTTCACTCCCTTACGACTGCCGTCGCCACGCGATGAATAGAGCTACGCCGCCGGCCATCAATAAGCCCATCCCCAGCACCTGATGGAGCGCGAGCCATCCGCGCCCCGCCGATGAGGCAGCGGCCGGAGCGCCCCACACCTGGGGCAAACCGGAAAGCGACGCTTCACCGGACGCTTGATCCGGCGATACCTCTGGCGCATCAACGCCAGGTACCGCTCCGTCCCCCTCAGAGGATGCCAAGGGCGCCCCCTCGACGGTCGCGGCCTCCTGCGCGTCGCTCGGACGCTCCGCATCGGACGGCGCTTCGTAGCTGGGGAAATCCTCGACATTCAGCGCCGGAGGAATCACCCGCGCGTCCGCTACCTCGCCCTGCTCCTCAGCGCCGTCCTCGGAGAACGCAGCGGCAGACGGCTCTCCGGCGACCGGCGCATCCAAGCCCCCCTCGCCCGGCCTCAGCGCAACCGGCGTCGGCGTCGCGATGACGCCAACCTCCGGCGTGCGCGTCGGCATCGATGACCGATGAACATCCTGACCAGGGCGCGCCCAAGCCACAGGCAACGAAGATAACAGCGTCATGCCAATGCCCAACACAAGCCATATCCAAAGTTGGTATTTGCGTCTCATAGACTCCATCCTTTTCTGGGTAGCTGCGTGAATTCACTTAAAGGGCCGAATCAAGGGCCGAATGTCATAGAAAAAACATTAAGAACTCCACGTTTAACTCATAGGCCCTGCAATTTGCCCCCAAACCAAGCCCATTTTAGCATATTTTCTAAATATCTCAAGTCGTAAAATCACATTGCTTTTCAATAATAATTACACTCCACTTGTCATGAACAGTTGGATGAATATAAAATTGTATTTCTGACAGCCCATCAGCAGGGAAAGCGGGGGAATTGAGGGAAATTTTAACCAAGTTGAAACTTTTCCAGAAAGTAGCGGTAGTAGAATAGAAGAACAGCGGCCCGGCGCCCGGCGGTTGAAACCGCGGCAACTGCTACCAAGTCGCCCTACGGCGACTGCCCTATCAACCCAGTCCGCGTAGGCGGACTTGGTAACCGTGGCCCGCGACTTCAGTCGCCGGGCCTGCGCCCGGCGGTTGAAACCGCGGCAACTGCTACCAAGTCGCCCTACGGCGACTATACTGCCAGTTCTACGCAGGTTATTGATAGTCGGTCTTCAGCCGACTTCAGCTTTTAGCCTGCGATTCATCCGCAGGCGCA
>JBKHCQ010000340.1:0-4170 GCA_046541755.1 Anaerolineales bacterium
TAGGGCTGAACATTGCGCGCCCAAAAATCCAATAAGGTATTCAGAACATCCCCTGGCGGCACGTCAACTTCCGGCGGGATGTCGGTCCGCACGCCATTTTGCGTGTATTGCAAGAACGGACTGCCCGGCTGATCCAGCGGAATCGATGCGGTGGGACGGAAGCCATACTCCAGCAGCGCTTGTTGCTGTAACTCCTCGCTGCTGAGATATTCCAAGAACATAAGCGCGGCGGTCTCTTTATCCGAGGCGACCCACTCTCCTTCTAAAATGCAGAATGGATGATCGCTCATCGAGGTCGCCGGGGGGTAATAGACGCGCAGTTCGCCGTACTTCCCGACGGCATTCTCCATCTGCGCGATGGCGGTCGCCTCGTAGACGCTCACAAAATCGTACAAGCTCGGCCCATAGGAGATGATCTCCTGCATATAGGTGCCGGTGCTATCGCCAAAGTTGGAGATCGTGTTCTCGAAGGAGAGAAACCACGCCTGAAATTCATCATCCGCCAGAATATCCTGCGAGGTCAGACCGGAAGTTTTGCCAAAGTAGTTATAGCTCATCAGAAGAATCGTCTGAAAGCCACTGTTGGATTTGAGCGGGTTGGTATGACTGAACTTGATGTAGCCCCATTCGGAACGGCCATAGGCCTCCCACCCTTGGGGATTGGCGAGCGCCTCGTGCATGCGCAGCCACATACTGCCATTCGGCTCGTCGCCCCACAGCACATCCGCCCGCTCGCGCCAGGCGACCAACACCAGCGGCGATTTCAACACCGGGCGACAGCGAGCCGTATCGGAGGGATCGACCACGGGCGCGCCGAACTTCGAGGTGGAGAGATCCTGGAGCAGGGAGATTTGAAGCATGCTGGCCGGGCTGATCATATCCGGCTGCGCGCCGTCTAGTACAGAAAGATAAATCTCGCGCGAGCCGGAGGCCTTCAAATTGATCTGGATCGGATGCCCTTGCACCTTGTGCTTCGCATCGGCCATAAAGCGCTCCGCCGCCAACTCGATCCACGCCGCTTTCTCGGTGGAGTAGAGCACGTCCAACTCGATGGGCTTGGGCGGCGGCACGATCCAATCGCGCACCGGCGCCGGCGCGAAACTGCGAATCGGCGGCGCGATCAAGGCGCCAAAGAGCAACCCGATGGACACAAGGAAATAGAGGCCAAACAAAACCCAATTGATCTTTGGTGTGTGCATACATCACTCCTGAATCTAGGGGCCTAGGGTGTAGAAAGGGTAAGAATCATTTTCATTGTATCACATCTTATTTAAGAGGTGCTTATTGAATTGTTAAATTTTTGTTAAACATATCCCGGCCCTCGCCAAATCACAATCGATATTGGGCAGTAGCTTGTCGATAGAGCCTTAAGGTGTAAAATAGACGCACATCACTATCCAAGGAAAAGAGACAAGCAAGAACCACCTACCGGAGAAGTTATGACCCAAAATCAACCAACAAGCATCCTCATTGTGGATGATACGCCGGAAAATTTGAGATTACTCACCCAAATGCTCTCCCGTCACGATTACAAAACCCGCGTGGCGACGAACGGCGAGCGCGCGCTGGACTCCGTCCAAGCCAACCCGCCCGATTTGATGATGTTAGATGTAATGATGCCGGGTCTCAACGGCTTTGAGGTGTGCGAGCGCTTGAAAGCCGATCCCCAGACTCGCGACATCCCCGTGATCTTCATCAGCGCGCTGAACAACACAGCAGACAAGATCAGGGCCTTTGAGGTGGGCGGCGTCGATTATGTCACCAAGCCCTTCGAGACCCAGGAGGTCTTGGCCCGCTTAGATACCCACCTCACCCTGCACCGTTTGCAACAGCAGTTAAAGGAGAAAGTCGCCCAACTCGATGCCACAAACGCCCAACTCCACCAGGAGATCGCGATGCGCATCCGAACCGAGGGAGCATTATGGCAGAGCAAGGAGCACTTCCGAACGGTGGCGGACTTCACCTACAATTGGGAATACTGGCTCGGCCCAACGGGGCATATCATCTACATGTCTCCGGCGTGTAAGCGGATCACGGGCTATCGCCCGGAGGAGTTCCAGCGGAACCCAGAGTTATTGCGCTCCTTGGCCCATCCCGATGATCAAATCGAATGGACGACGCACCTCAATCACGTACTGCGGAACGAAGCGACCTTCGAACTAGAATTTCGCATTCGGACGCGCGAGGGCGAGGAACGCTGGATCGGCCACACCTGCCAGCCCGTCTACGGCACGGCTGGCAAGGAGTTGGGCCGCCGCGCCAGTAACCGCGATATCACGGAGCGCGTCCGCGCCGAGATGCAGTTGCGGGACTACACGACCCAATTGGAAAATCAAAACGCGGAACTGGACGCCTTCGCTCACACCGTCGCCCACGACCTCAAATCCCCCCTGACGGGCCTCATCGGCTACAGCATGCTCCTGGAGCGCAATCTCAACGCCCTGCCACCGGACGAGATCGTGCAACAACTCCACCGCTTCACCCAAATCGGCTACAAGATGGCCGATATTATCGACGCCCTGCTGCTCCTGGCCAGCGTGCGACAAATGGCAGAGATCGAACGGGCGCCATTGGATATGGGCGCGATTGTCCAGCAGGCCCAAACGCGCTTACAAGAGAAGATCGCCGCCGCCGATGCGGAGCTAATCCAGCCAGAGACGTGGCCGGCAGCGGTTGGGTACGCGCCCTGGATTGAAGAGGTATGGGTGAACTACCTCAGCAACGCGCTGAAGTACGGCGGCCGGCCGGAGGAAGACATTCCGCCGCGCGTCGTCTTAGGATACGACACGGCCCCCGCGCATCAACTGCGATTCTGGGTGCGCGATAATGGCGCGGGCCTGACCTCGGAGGCGCAAGCGCAACTCTTCACGGAGTTCACCCGCCTGGAAAAAGAACGCGCGGAGGGCCACGGCCTGGGCCTCTCCATCGTCCGGCGCATCGTGGAGAAATTGGGCGGCGCCGTCGGCGTGACGAGCGAGCTGGGCACAGGCAGCACCTTCTGGTTCACCCTCCCCGCAGCAAAGTCAGCGGATTGAGTAGATCAAGCAGATTGCTTGCCTGCTGTCACTTGCTCCTTAACAACCTTATGATAAAATGAAGATGTGAAAACACGAATTGTCTTTATGGGAACACCAGAATTTGCGCTTCCGACGTTGGAAGCGTTGGCCGAGCACTACGCCGTCGTCGGGGTGGTGACGCAGCCCGACCGGCGCGCCGGTCGCGGACGTCACCTCTCGCCGCCGCCGGTCAAGGAGATGGCGGAGGCCGAGGGCATCGCGGTCTTTCAGCCCAAGCGACTGCGCGGGAACATCGAAGCGATTGAACACATCCGCGCCTGGTCGCCGGACGTGATCGTTGTCGCCGCCTACGGGCAGATCATCCCGCCCGAAGTGCTGGAGATTCCGCCGCGCGGATGCGTCAACATCCATCCCTCCCTGCTGCCGCGCTGGCGCGGTGCCACCCCCATCCAGGGCGCAATCTTGGCCGGGGATGAGACCACCGGCGTGACGATCATGCTGATGGACGAGGGCCTGGACACCGGCCCGATCCTGGCCCAGCGCGAGGCGCCAATCCACGCGGGCGAGACAGCGGGCGAGCTGGAAGATCGCCTGGCAGAAATCAGCGCCGATCTCCTATTGGAGATCCTGCCGAGCTATTTGGCGGAGGAAATCACGCCGCGCGCCCAGGTGGAAGAAAAGGCAACGATGACCCGTCGGCTCCGCAAATCAGAGGCGGAGATTGATTGGTCACAGTCGGCGCTAGCACTGGAGCGACACATCCGCGCCTACGCGCCCGAACCCGGCGCCTACACCACGTGGGACGGTCAGCACTTCAAAATTTTGAAGGCGCAGGTCGTACCGGCAAAGGCCGAACTGCCAGAAGCCGCCGTGGGTGAAGTTTTCCTCTTGGAAGAAACCCCGGCGGTGATAACGAGCAAGGGCGCTTTGGCCCTCTTGCAGGTCCAGTTGGCCGGAAAGCGTCCAATGAACGGGGAGCAATTTGTACGAGGTCGTCGTGATTTCAAGGGAGCGATCTTAGGATAAGCTCCCTAGGCCGGGCGAGAAGGTATCGCCCGGTTGTTTGTTCTCAGGTCATGCTTGCAATCAAATGTATATTGGGTCTTTTGGATTTTGCCGGATTCCTCCTAAGCCGCCCTAAAAGCACCGATTC
>JBKHCQ010000341.1:0-4170 GCA_046541755.1 Anaerolineales bacterium
AGAGAGAGATCGGAGAGATCAATGAGAAGAGCCACCCAGAGAAACACCGGTAAGATCGATTATATGTGGCTGGCTGTCATCTTGGCCCTGGTCATCTACGGGCTGTTGATGTTGTACAGCGCGACTTTCTACGTGGGGATCGACTTCTGGCGGCGCCAATTGGTGTGGTTGGCGCTGGGGCTGGGGATAATGTACGTGATGGCGCGCGTTCCCTATCCCGTTTGGCGGATGCTGGCGACGCCGCTGATGATGTTCACCCTGCTCTTGCTGTTGTTTGTGTTGCTCTTGGGGGAGCAGGTATTAGGCGCGCAACGCTCACTCTTTGGGCCGTCGGTGCAGCCGGGGATTATGAGTCGCCTGATCACCGTGATTTACATCGCGGCGTGGCTCTCCTCGAAGGGCGAGCGGTTGAATCAGGTACACTATGGGCTGATCCCGTTCGCTGTCATTATGGGCATCGTCTCTGGGTTGGTGGCCTTGCAGCCTGATTTGAGCACTGCCCTGCTCCTAATCGTTACCGGCCTGATGATGTTCTTTTTCGCCGGCGGCGATCCCCTCCAGATCTTTCTCTCGCTGGTGGTGGGGGGCACGGCGTTTGGATTGCTCGCGTGGCAACTGCCGCACGCGCGCGGGCGCTTGCTGGGCTACATCGCATCGCTGCACGATCCCACGCAGATGCCCTATCACGTCCATCGCGCCGTGACCGCTATCGGCGAGGGCGGCATCTTCGGCGTCGGGATCGGCAACGGGCGGCTTAAGACCGGCTACTTACCTTTTCCACATACCGATAGCATTTTTGCGGTGATCGGCGAGGAGGTCGGCTTGATCGGCGCCCTGATGGTGATTGGATTGTTTGTGCTGTTGGCCTATCGCGGCTATCGCATCACACTGGAGACGCCCGATCCATTCGGATCGCTGTTAGCCTTTGGCGCGACGACGATGCTGGTGACCGAGGCGTTGCTGAACGTGATGGTCATGGTGGGCTTGATCCCCTTCACCGGCACGGCCCTGCCCTTCTTCAGCTACGGGGGATCGGAGATGGTGATCACGATGGCGGGGGCGGGGCTGGTGTTGGGGATTTCGCGCGGGCGACCCAAGGGAGAGTGGCATGCGGATTTGGATGGTTGGCGGCGGGACTGGCGGACACGTCTATCCCGCGTTAGCCGTGATGCAGGCCTTGCAAGACGCTGAGCCGGCGATTGATCCCGCGACGGATCTGATGTGGGTGGGCGCGACCGACGGCATGGAGGCCGATCTGGTCGAGCGCGCGGGGGTGTCGTTCTTGGGCATTCCGGCGGGCGGCGTTCACGGCGTGGCGCTGCTCAACGCGGTGCGCAACGGCTGGGAGCTGATGCGCGGGACGGTGATGGCCTGGCGTCACATGCGCCGCGCGCGGCCCGACGTGCTCCTGACCACCGGCGGCTACGTGAGCGGCCCCGTGGCCTTAGCGGCTCAGGCGCATGGCGTGCCGATTCTGCTCTTCGTGCCCGATATCGAGCCGGCCCAATCCGTGCGCTTTGTAGCGCGGATGGCGGAGCGCATCGGCGTGACCGTGGCCGATTCGCGCGCGTATCTCCCAGAGGAGAAGGTGGTCGTCACCGGCTACCCGCTGCGCGAGGAGATCACGCGCTGGACGCGCGACGCGGCCCGTGAGGCGCTCTCGCTGTCGCCCGAGGGACCGGTCGTGCTGGTGTTCGGCGGCAGTCGCGGCGCACGCTCGATCAACCGCGCGCTGGCGGCCCATCTGCCGGAGCTGCTCGCCCAGGCCGAGATCATCCACATCAGCGGAAAGTTGGACTGGCCGGAGGTCGAGGCGGCGCGCGAAACCCTATCCACCGCTGAGCGCGCGAAGTATCACGCCTACGCTTACCTCCACGAGAGGATGGGCGCGGCGTTGGCGGCGGCGGATGTGGCCGTCTGCCGCGCGGGGGCGTCGGTGTTAGGCGAGCTGCCCTATTTCGGGCTGCCGGCGGTGCTGGTTCCCTATCCGTATGCGTGGCGCTATCAGCGGGTGAACGCGGGCTGGTTGGCGGATCGCGGCGCGGCGCTCGTCGTGGAGGACGCCGACCTGCGCGAGGAGCTTGTGTCCACCGTGGCGGCGCTGCTGAATGATGACGCCCGGCGCGCGGAGATGGCCGCATCCGCCCGCGCGCTCGCCCGGCCTGATGCGGCGGCGAATCTGGCATCGGAGCTGTTAGCCTTGGGCCGAGATAGCTAGCGAGGGAGGTCGGATGATTCCATTAGAGAATGTTTTTTTGGGATTAGTCATTTTTTTTGGCGTTGTCGGCGCGTTGCGCGGTTGGGCGAAAGAACTGTTGGTATCCTTCAGTGTGGTGTTGGCGCGATTTGTGGAGTTGGTTTTGATGAATTATGTGCCGGTGATCAACCGGGCGCTGCAAGCTCTCTCGGCAGAGCAATCGATCACCTGGTTTTATGTGCGGCTCTTGATCTTTGGTACGGTGGTTGTGTTTGGCTACGCCACGACGATCATCTCGGCGGCGCTGGGCAAACGGGCGCGCAAGGAGAAGTTGCAGGATACGCTGTTAGGCTTCTTCTTAGGCGGCATCAACGGCTATTTGGTCGTGGGGATGTTTTGGGGCTTTCTGATCGAGATTAATTACCAAGTCTGGGGGATTGTGCCGCCCGAGGGGGCAACGGCCATCGGGATCATTGAATATTTGCCGCTTTATTGGTTAGATGGCCCTTTTTTGTTCGTAGCTGTGGCGCTCGCTTTTAGCTTTATTTTGATTGTCTTTGTGTAGCGGGGAGGCAAGGGTGACGAATTTACAATCGCATCAGGAAATCCACATTGTGGGCATCGGCGGCGCGGGAATGTCCGCCATCGCGCGGATTCTGCACGCGCGCGGCTTCACCGTCCATGGGTCGGACCTGCGCGACTCGCCATTGGCGGCGACGCTGCGTGAGGAGGGCGTGTCGGTGGCGATTGGGCACGCGGCGGAGAACATCGGCGCGGCCGATCTGGTGCTGGCCTCCTCGGCGATCCCGGACGACAACGTGGAGTTGGTCGCGGCGCGGGAGGCGGGGGCGCCGGTGAAGCGACGCCCGGAGTTCCTGGGGGATCTGACCGCAGATTACAAGGTCATCGCCGTCGCCGGGGCGCATGGCAAGACGACGGTGACGGGGATGGTGACGCTGCTGCTAATCGACGCGGGTCTCGACCCGACCTACATCGTCGGCGGCGTGTTGGAGAACCTGGGCACGAACGCGGGCGCCGGCGAGGGCGACTATTTTGTGATCGAGGCGGATGAGTATCGCAATACGTTTTTGGCCCTGTCGCCGTCCATCGCCGTGGTGACCAACGTCGAGTTCGATCACCCCGATTGTTTTCCCAGTTTGCGCTTTGTGCGCCTGGCCTTTGGCGACTTTGTGGACAACATCGTCGAGGACGGCGTTTTGATCGCCTGCAACGATGACGAGGTCGCGCACGCGATTGGCGCCTCGTTCCACGCGAACGGCGGCCGCCTGCGGCTCTACGGACGCCGTGAGGGGCAGGGCCTGGCCTGGCAAGCGGTCAACATCCACCCGAATTTGCGCGGCGGCGTCAGCTTCACGGCGCTGTACAACGACGCGCCGGTGGGCGAACTACACCTGAAGCTGCCGGGCGCGCACAACGCCGTCAACGCGCTGGCCGCGCTTTCCGTGGCGACGGAGTTGGGCATCGAATGGACCCCGGCCAAGATTTCACTGGAGCGCTTCACGGGAACGGCGCGGCGCTTCGAGGTGTTAGGCGAAGCGGGCGACGTGATCGTGATTGATGACTACGCCCACCATCCCACGCAGATTCGGGCGGTGTTGGCGGCGGCGCGCCATCGCTATCCAGAGCGCCGCATCGTGGCGGCGTGGGAGCCGCACACCTTCAGCCGCATCCAGGCGCTAAAAGAGGACTTTATGGCGGCCTTCGATGATGCGGATCGTGTCGTCGTGCTGCCCATCTACGCGGCGCGCGAGATTGACGACGGGACGATGACCTCGGCAAGCATCGCGGCGGAGATCGCTCACGCAGAAGTCCAGGCGGCGGATACGTTGGATGGAGCGGTCGAGCTGTTGGTCGCGGGCGCCGAGAAAGGCGATCTTATCCTGCTGATGGGGGCCGGCGATGAGACCATCGTCGGACAGCGGGTGCTGGAGAGGTTGCGCGGATGAGAAGTT
>JBKHCQ010000342.1:0-4163 GCA_046541755.1 Anaerolineales bacterium
GGCGCTGGGCGAGCATTGGGACGCGCTGCTGGCCCGCTTCCACGTGGAGACGCCCAGCGAGCACGTGAATCGCATGGTCAACATCTGGAACACCTACCAGTGCATGGTCACCTTCAACCTCTCGCGCTCCGCCTCCTACTTCGAGTCGGGCGTCGGGCGGGGGATGGGCTTCCGCGATTCGAACCAGGACATCTTGGGCTTCGTCCACATCATCCCGGAGCGGGCGCGCGAGCGGCTCTTGGATCTGGCGGCGACGCAGTTGGAGGATGGCGGGGCCTATCATCAATATCAGCCGCTCACCAAGCGGGGCAACGACGCCGTCGGCAGCGGCTTCAACGATGATCCGCTGTGGCTGATCTTGGCGGCGGCGGCCTATCTGGAGGAGACGGGCGATGTTTCGCTCTTAGATGAGCCGACGCCTTACGAAAACGAGCCGGGCAGCGAGACGCCCTTCTACGAGCACCTGATCCGGGCCGCGCGCTACACGCTGAACAACCTTGGCCCTCACGGCCTGCCCCTCATCGGCCACGCCGACTGGAACGACTGCCTCAATCTCAACACCTTCTCCGAGGAGCCGGGCGAATCGTTCCAGTTGTTGCAGAGCCGCGAGGGCGACACGGCAGAGTCGATCTTCATCGCGGGGCAATTCGTGCTGGCCGCCGAGGCGCTGGCCGCCATCGCGCATTATCACGACGAACCCGTGGATGAGGCGTGGCTGGTGGACGCGGCCCGCGAGATGACGGCGGCGGTCGAGGCGCACGGCTGGGATGGCGGGTGGTTCCTGCGCGCCTACGACGATTTCGGCGAGAAGGTCGGCTCGCGGGCCAACGATGAGGGCCAGATCTTCATCGAGCCACAGGGGATGTGCGTGATGGCCGGGATCGGCCAGGCGGATGGGCGCGCGGCGCAGGCGCTGGACGCCGTCCACGAGCGCCTCGCCACCGAGCACGGCATCGTGCTGCATCAGCCGGCCTACACGCGCTATCACGTCGAGCTGGGCGAGATCAGCTCCTACCCGCCGGGCTACAAGGAGAACGCGGGCATCTTCTGCCACGCCAACCCGTGGATCATCATCGCGGAGGCGCAGGTGGGCCGCGCCGACCGCGCCTTCGATTACTACACGCGCATCTGCCCCTCCGCGCGCGAGGCCATCAGCGAGTTGCACCGCTGCGAGCCGTACGTCTACGCGCAGATGATCGCCGGCAAGGATGCGCCCAGCTTCGGCGAAGCGAAGAACTCGTGGCTCACGGGCACGGCGGCCTGGAACTTCGTCGCCATCACCCAGTGGATCTTGGGCATCCGCGCCACTCACGCGGGGCTGCGCGTCGCGCCCGTCATCCCGGCGGATTGGAAGGGCTTCACCGCCACGCGGGTCTTTCGCGGCGTGACCTATCATATCGCAGTGAAGCGCGCGGGACCGGGCAACGATGTGGCCCTCACCGTGGACGGCGATCCCGTCAAGGGCGATATCGTCCCGCTGCCGGAGGAGGGCGTCCAAGAGGTGCACGTCGTAGCGGTAATAGGCTAAAACGAGAGACCCGAAGGGTATTCGTAACACCCTTCGGGCCTGTGAATAAAATCCCCCCGGTAGAGACGCAAAATCTTGCGTCTCTACTTTTTTGCACCCCCAAAGTTATCCCAGCCAGACCTCCACGCGATTGACGGCCTCCATCTTGCCGATTGGAACGAGATTCCCCTTAATCTCCTCGCCGTTGAGCGTCATCTTCTCGACGCCGCGCTGCGCGTGGTGGGGGTTATGCACCTGGATTTTGAGCGTTTTGCCCCTGAAGACGCGCTTGACGGAGAATCCCTCCCACGCGGAGGGGATGCAGGGATCGACGCGCAGGCCATCTAGTTCGGGGCGGATGCCCAGGATGTAGTGCGTGACGCTGAAGTAGAACCAGGCCGCCGCGCCGGTCAGCCACGAGGTGCGCGTGTTGCCCTCCCTGGGGGAGAAGCGCGAGTAGGTCGTCTGCCCCTGGACGTAGGGTTCGCTCTGGCGAATCTCGGCGCGGGTGTTGTAGGCCGCGGGCATCGCGGCGCGCAGATAGTCGTAGGCGCGATCCCCGTGGCCGAGCATGCATTCGGCCATAATGCCCCAGCCCTGGGTGTGATTGAAGATGCCGGCGTTTTCCTTGATGCCGGGGTTGAAGACCACCGAGCGCATCACCTCAACCGAGGTCTTGACGAAGGGCGGCGCGCAGAGCATCAGGCCGTAGTCCGTCGCCAGGCGCTCGTTCACCGTCTGCATGCAGCGGCGCGCCTGTTCTTCCGTGGCCGCGCCGCTGATCACGGCCCAGACCTGCGTGTTCAGATACACCTGGCCCTCCTCGAACTCTTGGGTGCCGTAGACCGTGCCATCCTCGGCAATGGCCCAGATGAACCAATCGCCATCCCACGTGTGCGCCTGGATGTTCTCCAGCAGGGGCTGCATCTGAGCTTCGGCCCAGGCTTTGTCCGCCGGGCGGCCGATCTGCTCGGCGATTTCGGCCAGCGTCTTCAGGCCGAGATAGACCTGGAAGGCCACAAAGAGGCTCTCCCCGTTGAATCCCAGCTTCAGACAGTCGTTCCAATCCGCCAGCAGACCGCAGGGCAGACCGTTGCGGCCCGCGCGCTCCAGGTTGAATTCCAAGGCGCGGCGCAGGTGATCGAAGACCGTGTCTTCGCCCTCGTCCGCGTAGGGCAGGACTTTGTTGTAAAAATCGATGTCGCCGGTCTCGTTGACGTAGGCCGGGACAGCGTTGAAGAACCACAGGCAATCGTCCGAGCGGAATTCCTCCGGGGCGGGCGCTGGCTCCTCTCCGGGCTGATGATCGAAGGGCTTGATGACGGGGATCGCGCCGCCATTGTGGACCTGGCCCGTGAGCATCAGCTCCAGGCGCGCCCTGGCATCTTCGGGGATGGCGGTCAACACGCCCAGGACATCCTGCACCGAGTCGCGATACCCCAGGCCATCGCGCTCGCCGTTGTAGACCAGGCTGGCCGCTCGCGACCAGTTATAGGTGATCAGGCAGTTATAGAGGCCCCACACATTGACGCTGTGGTTGAGTTCCTCGTCGGGGGTGTCGACGACCATTTGGCCCAGTTTGGCGTGCCAGCTCTGCTTGAGCTTTTCGAATTCGCGATCCGCCCGCTCGAAGGAACCGAATTCCTCCATCGTCTCGACGCCGGTCGCGCGCGCGTCGCCGATGCCCAGGAGGATCATCACCTCGCGGCTCTCGCCCGGTTGGAGGGTGAGTTCGGTTTGCAGGACGCCGCAGGCATTGTCGCCGTAGGCGTCGCTATTGGAGCAGCACCCGTTCTCGACCGCGTGGGGATTACCGTAGCCGCCGTAGGTTCCCAGGAAGGCCTCGCGGCTGGTATCGTAGCCGGCGACGGGCGCGCCGACCAGGCCCATCCAAGTGCATTGCGGGAGGTCGCCCTCCGCGACGGCGCTCTCGGCGTTGTTCGCCTGCTCAATGAGATTGTCGTGAATGGCGATCCGCAGCAGGCCGTTGTCGAGGCGTTGGCCCTTGATGATGAACAGGGAGTATTGCAAATTGACCGTGTCCTGCCGGGTATCCCAGTTGTTGGTGAATTCGCAGAACGAGAAGACCGCCAGCGTCCGGGGGCGGTCGCTCTCGTTGGTCAGCTTCAAGCGCCAGTATTCAAAGGTCTCGCCCAGGGGGACGTAATAGGCGGCTTGGGAGCGGATGCCGGCGTATTTGGATTCGATGATGGTGTAGCCCGTGCCGTGCCGACAAATCGAATCGTAGATTAAGAGCGGCTTGCCCACCGGCTGCCACGAGGCCGACCAATAGTCGCCGCTTGCCTGATCGCGGATGTAAAAGTAGCGTCCCGGCTGATCCATAGGGACGTTGTTGAAGCGGAGCCGCAGAAATCGGCCCTGAGCGCCGGATTTGTAAAAGCCGTAACCGCCCGCATTGTTGGTGATAATCGCGCCGTACTCGGTCGTGCCCAGGTAATTGCTCCACGATTGGGGCGTATCGGGGCGGGTGATCACGTACTCGCGATTGGCATCGTCAAAGTAACCGAATTTCATCATAACCTCTCTTTTCTGACTGTGTTGGATAGGCGGGCGACCCGGCTGGGCGTCGCCGCTCTATGGGGAAACAAATGCGTCTTGATGGAGGTATTTTATACTGGAATGGTTTTTATAGGAA
>JBKHCQ010000343.1:0-4132 GCA_046541755.1 Anaerolineales bacterium
GTAACCGTTTAGTCTTGTGAGGTGCAACGCACTTTTGGGTTTATGACCAGATATTACGGCATGAGGCGTTACTTTTCCTTCGGTTTAAGGGCGTTGCACCTTGGTCCGCTCATAGAACTAAACAGATACGAGATTTCTAATGCTCGTACTGCAATTATGCCGCGTCCAAACACCACACCAGGATGGCCTTCTCGGAGTGGAGCCGATTTTCGGCCTGATCGAAGAGTGCGGAGTGCGGGCCGTCGGCCACGGCCTCGGTGATCTCCTCGCCGCGATGGGCGGGCAGACAGTGCATCACGATGACGTCGTCCTTGGCGGGCGCTAACTTGCTCTCATCGATGCGATAGGGCGGGAAGACCAGGCGACGCTTGGCGGCCTCCTCCTCCTGGCCCATCGAGGCCCAGGCGTCCGTGTAGAGGACATCGGCGTTCGTCGCGGCCGCGATGGGATCGTGCGTGGCGAGGAGCTGCGCGCCCGTCTCCGCCGCGATGCTGCGCCCCATATCCCAGATGGCGGGATGCAGCTCGTAGCCCTTCGGCGTGGCGATGGCGAAATCCATCCCCAAGAGGGCCGCGCCAAACAGCAGCGAGGTCGAGACGTTGTTGCCATCGCCCAAGTAAGCCAACTTCTGCCCCGAGAAGCCGCCGCGCTTCTCCAAGATCGTCATAAAATCGGCCATCCCCTGGCACGGATGCGAGTAATCGGAGAGCGCATTGATCACGGGGACGCTCGCGTACCCGGCCAACTCGACCAGATCGTAGTGGCCGAAGACGCGCGCCATCACAATATCCACATAACGCGAGAGCACGCGCGCGACATCGGCGACGCTCTCCCGCTTGCCCAGTTGAATTTCGTTGGGCGAGAGATAGAGCGCGTGGCCGCCCAACTGGAGCATCGCGACATCGAAGGAGACGCGCGTGCGCAGGCTGGGTTTCTGGAAGATCATCCCCAAAATCTTGTTTTTGAGATAGGGCGTCTCTTCACCGGCGCGCCACGCCTCTTTGATGTTAACCGCTAAATCCAAAATCTCGTGCATCTCTTCCGACGTCAGATCGGCTAAGGTGAGGAAATTTTTCATCGGCTATATCTCCTTAACGTGTTAACGCATGAACTTATGTGATTTAGAGTGCTCTGAGTACAACCTACGCCAGCGATGACCCGATGTGACATAGGCCAACTCGTTAGCGTTACGCTAAGTATACCACGAAGACCGCAGCGGGGAAAAGATTGAACCCCGCGTGTTGTAGGTTACACATGTCATCTTGCTTGTGGCCCCTCTGCGGTTGCCTCATCCGGCGGAAGTCGGTATACTTTTTATAGGGCGTCTCGCACGGACGCTTTATTTCGCCTCCCCCATTATGAGCTTACGAAGGAGAAACGTATGTCCACTATGCAAGCCGTAGCCAAGATGCAACCCGGGCCGGGCTTTGAGTTGATCCGCGAGGAAATTCCTACTCCCCAGCCCCGCGAGGTGCTCGTCAAGGTAACAGCGACCTCCATTTGTGGCACCGATGTCCACATCTATAATTGGGATAAGTGGTCGCAGGGGCGGATCAAGCCGCCGCTGATCGTCGGGCACGAGTTCACGGGCGAGATTATCGAAGTGGGGTCACAGGTGCGCGCCAACGAGCCGCAGGTGGGAGATTATATCTCGGCGGAGAGTCATATTGTGTGCGGCGTCTGCCAGCAATGCAAGCTAGGCCAGGGCCACGTCTGCCCCAACACGCGCATCATCGGCGTCGATACGAATGGCTGTTATGCCGAGTATGTCACGATCCCCGTGGAGAACGCCTGGAAAAATCCACCGCAGATGGCGCCGCAGGTGGCCAGCCTGCAGGAGAATTTCGGCAACGCCGTCCACACCGTCGCGGCGGTGGATATGCGTGGCAAGACGGTCTTGATCACCGGCTGCGGCCCCGCCGGCCTGATGTCGATCCCGGTGGCGCGCGCGTTCGGCGCGGAGATCATCGTCGTGACCGATCTCAGCCCCTACCGGCTGGAACTGGCGCGGAAGGTGGGCGCCGACCTGGCGCTCAATCCCCGCGAGGATAACATCGCGCGCCGGGCGCAGGACGCCGTGCGCGGCAAGAGCTTCGACGTGCTGCTGGAGATGTCGGGCGCGCCGGCGGCCCTAATCCAGGGGCTGGATCTCCTCAAGCCCGGCGGCGATGCCTCGCTGTTGGGACTGGCCCCCGACACATTAGGCGACTTCGATATGAACAACCTGGTGATTATGAAGGGCATCACGTTGCACGGGATCGCGGGGCGACGCCTCTGGGAGACCTGGTATCAGATGCGGGCGCTGTTGGCCGCCCAGGTGGTGGATCTCACACCCATCATCACCCACGAGTTCCCCCTCAGCCGCTGGCGCGAGGCGGTCGAGACGATGGCCTCCGGCAAGAGCGGCAAGATCGTGATGTATCCGGGCGAGTGAAAGAGGCTAATCCTTGTGAAGGTTATAGAGAGCTTCGATTTGTAGAATATCTTCAAAAGTCCAAAAGGTTTATCGTCTATAAGCCTCTCCCGAACCTTCGCAAGGTTGCTCTAAGAGAATGCAAAGCAATCAAATTACAAGGAGGACGATATGACCGAAACTAGATTAGAATGGATCGAGGAGGCGCTCGCGGATCTCAAAGAGAGCGGACGATTTATCAACCTGCGCACCATCGAATCGCCGCCGGGCGCGTGGATGATGGTCGATGGGCAGCGGGTGCTCAACCTGTGTACCAACAACTATCTGGGGCTGGCCGGCGATCCCCGCCTGGTGGAGGCCGCGCAGGCCGCGCTGGATAAGTACGGCGCGGGGCCGACGGCCGTGCGCTCCATCGCCGGGACGCTGGCGGTTCACGAGGAGCTGGAGCAGAAAATCGCCGAGTTCAAGCACGTGGAGGACGCACTCTACGTCCAGAGCGGCTTCCTGGCCAATCAGGCCGCGATCCCGCCGCTGGTGGGCAAGGACGACGTGATCTTCTCCGACCGGCTCAACCACGCCAGCATCATCGATGGCGCGCGTCTCAGCCGGGCCAAGATCATCGTCTACGAGCACTGCGACGTGAACGATCTGCACGCTAAGGCGGCGAAGCATCTGGAGGATTACGAGAAGGGCCTGGTCGTCACCGACGGCGTCTTCTCGATGGACGGCGACGTGGCGCCCTTGGACGGCATCTATGAGGTCGCCGAGGAGTTCGGCCTGATGACGATGGTCGACGACGCGCACGGCGAGGGCGTGCTGGGCCACGGCGGGCGCGGCATCGTCGATCACTTTAGCCTGCACGGCAAGTTCGATGTGGAGATCGGCACCTTCTCCAAGGCGTTCGGCGTCGTGGGCGGCATCATCGCCGGCAAGAAACTCATCGTCGATTACTTGCGCCAGAACGCGCGCCCCTTCCTCTTCTCCAACGCCGTCACTGCCGCCGATAGCGCCGCCTGCATGGCCGCCGTCGAGGCGCTCGCGGCCTCCACCGCCTTGGTGGACGAGCTGTGGGAGAACACCGAGTACTTCAAGGAGGAGATGAAGGCGCTCGGCTTCGACGTGGGGCAGAGCGTCACGCCGATCACGCCGGTGATGTTGGGCGATGTGAAGTTAGCCAAGAAGTTCAGCCGCCGCCTCTTCGATGAGCAGGTCTTCGCGATGGCGCTCGGCTTCCCCACCGTGCCCAAGGGCCTCGCGCGCATCCGCGTGATGGTCTCCGCCGCGCTTTCCCGGGACGATTTGGACTTCGGCCTGGAGAAATTCGAGCAGATCGGCAAGGAATTGGGGGTGTTGTAGAGTAAGCCGAAATCTTGCGAAGGTTGCGAAGACTCATCTGAAAGAGGGGGGACTACCTCACGCTAAGTCGCAAAGGAAAAAATAAGGTAAAGGTTAATTTTCGTGTTCAAAAACAGTGATTGGATGAATAAAATTAAATCAAACCTTAAAAATCTTGGCGATTTTGCGTCTTGGTGTGAGATAGTCCTCTTCTTGCAGTAAAGTCATGAAGAAGCAGCCATGAAGGAGAAGCCATAAATGTAGCACTTCGGGGGGATGCGCAATGACTCAAGAGGGCGAAAATAACCCAGAAAAGAACCGCCCAACCAGAAATGGTTGGGCGGTTTGACGTTCCTCTGTCATAATAAGAGTATCACTCACTTA
>JBKHCQ010000344.1:0-4096 GCA_046541755.1 Anaerolineales bacterium
CTTAATTCTTAACCTAGGACAGCCCAACGATCTTGCCATCCACAATGTCGATATCCAAGAAGTTGGGGCTGCTGGGCAGACCGGGCATGGTGCGCATCTCGCCGGCCAGCGGATAAATGAAGCCCGCGCCGACGCTGGCCCGAATATTCGTGATGGGGAACGTATAACCGGAGGGCACGCCCTTCCAGCTTGGCTCGTGGCTGAGGGAGAGGTGGGTTTTGGCCATGCAGATGGGCATCTTATCGTAGCCCAGATCGGTGTAGAGCTTGATCTTCTTTTCGGCGTCGGAGCTGTAATCGACGCCATCGGCATTATAAACCTCGCGGGCTAACGTCTCGATCTTCTCTTTGATGGGCTGCTCCTCATCGTAGAGGAAATGGAAATCGCTCGGCTCCTCGGCGGCCTTGACGACGGCCTCGGCCAGCGCCTCCGCGCCCGCGCCGCCCTCGGCCCAGTGCTCGGTCACGACCGCGTCAAATGCGCCGGCCTCCAGCGATGCCTCGCGGATGATCTCCCACTCGGCCTCGGTGTCGGTGGTGAAGGCGTTGATGGCCACGACGACGGGGATGCCGAACTTGCGCGCGGTCTTGATGTGATGCACGAGATTCTCGATGCCCTTGCGCAGCAGCTCCAGGTTCTCCTCGATGTAGGCCTTGTCTAATTTGCGGCCAGGGATCACGCGCGGGCCGCCGCCGTGCATCTTGAGCGCGCGCACCGTCGCGACCAACACCACGGCGTTGGGAATCAGGTCGGAGGCGCGGCACTTGATATCGAAGAACTTCTCCATGCCGATGTCGGCGCCGAAGCCGGACTCGGTGACCAAGAAGTCGGTCATCTTCACGCCCAACTGGTCGGCGATGACGGAGGAGTTGCCGTGAGCGATGTTGGCGAACGGGCCGGCGTGGACGAAGGCGGGTTGTTCCTCCAGCGTCTGCATCAGCGTGGGCATGATGGCGTCCTTCATTAGGACGGTCATCGCGCCCGCGACGCCCAAATCCTCCGTGGTGACGGGATCGGGGTTCTTGATTTTGTCGTTGGTGCCGATGACGATGCGCCCGATGCGCTCGCGCATATCCTCCAGGCTGGTGGTCAGCGCCAAAATCGCCATCAACTCGCTGGCGACGGTGATATCGAACGCGGCCTGGCGCAGCGGCCCATCGGGTTTCGGCCCCATCCCCACCATGATCTGGCGCAGCGCGCGGTCGTTCATATCGACGACGCGATTCCAGGTGACGGAGTAGGGATCGATGTGCAGCTTGCGCATGCCCTTGCGCTCGAAGAAACTGTCGCTCCAGCGGCTCTCGTGATAGATCCGCGCGTCGATGGCGGCGGCGCAGAGGTTGTGCGCCACGCTGATGGCGTGGATGTCGCCGGTGAGGTGCAGATTGAAGTCGTCCATCGGCACGATCTGGCTGTAGCCGCCGCCCGCCGCGCCGCCCTTGATGCCGAAGGTCGGCCCCATCGAGGGCTGGCGAATCGCAGCCATTGTCTTGTAGCCGAGCCGGCCCAGCGCCTGGGCCAGACCGACGGTCGTCGTCGTCTTGCCCTCGCCCAGCGGCGTCGGCGTGATGGCAGTCACGTCGATGTACTTGGCCTGCGGGCGATCCCGGAATTTCTCGCGCACATCTAATTTGACCTTGGCTTTGTAATCGCCGTAGCGGACGAGATCGTCCTCGGTCAAATCCACGGCCTTGGCGATCTCGATGATGGGCTGGACGTCAGCCGCCTGCGCAATGTCGATATCGGACGGAACGGGTTTCACTTTCTCAACAGACATAGAACCTCCTTAGGGTTGTGCTTAGTGAATAGAATGGATAAAAATGAGCGAATTGGCGAATCAGCGAATGAACGAATCATCGGATGGGCGGGTTGTGAATTGTTATGCTGGCTCTTCAGGAATTCGCCGGGTGCAATCATACTATCCCCATCCGCAACCTAGTAACGACGTAAAAAAGGTCTGTGAGCCCCACAAACACGTCATTCTTGGCTACTGTTAGGTCCGCTGTAGGGGTTACCCGGCGAAATCCAAAAGACCCGTTATGCTTTTCCCCGCGTGGACGCTTCCAATATCGTAACGCCTACTAATTGTGCATCCCGATAGCGCAAGAGGACCCCATCTTCGGTCATTTCCGTCTCTGTCGCTCGCTGTGGGCGCACGAAGCTGATGTAGAGGACATCCGCTTCGGCATCGTAATCCACCCAGAAGCGCTGATTAGGAAACCGAACCAAGAAGGGAACCGCTTGAAACACCGCGTTAGGAATTTTTGCATCTAATGTCGTTCCCATATTACCTGCTTTCTGTTAAACTTACTGCTGAAATATGCCGTAATGACAAATCCATCGTCATGAGATAGCTGTTTGTAGATAACCAACAAGTATCGTCGTCTGCCATAGCCTCGCACTGCGATGAGTGATCCACGATACCCTCGCAGTACTAAATCTGGAGCTTCAACCGTCTCCAAGACGGCGTCGTAATAGCCGGCTAGATCATCGTGATTTTCGACAATGTGAAACCATCGCTCAGCAGTAAGGCGTATGGGTATCCCCTCTATTGAGAAAGCGATGTCCACTGCTCGTTATGCCTCCAATGCTGCGGTTCTGTACGAAAATGTAGCTATGACGAAAACCTCTCATCTCAACGGTGTGGCGAAACTGAGCTACTGACTGGCATTTGAGACCACTGTCATGACGATTCTAGCAAGGTGCGAAGCGAGGAGAGTTGGGCATCGAATTCCGTGGAGCTTAAACCATCAATTGGGACTCCTCTACTCCACAGTAATTCTAAAAATCCTCTATACCCAATGTGAAGTAGTTGTCCACATTCTCGTAAAGAAAAGCGTCCGTTCAAATATCCCAGATCACTAGGCCGCGCTGCATCTCTTCTTGAACCTTCTCGATATCGTTTTGGTGCGATTCTACAATTGAATCTGGTACGTCTACGCTTATCACTGGCATAGTATCTCTCCTATTGAAGGCGCGCTTTGCCGGCGCTGCTGCCTGCGATTTCAATCAACATTCGCAAGGCATTGTTGACCGATTCTGAATCGGGAAACACTTCGGCGATATCCGGCGATAACACCACGACATTGCTCCCCTGCGCAAAGCGCTCTACATATTTGCCGCGCACCCCCTGGCTGAAATCATCATGATCTAACATATCAGGGGCGCGGTCGTTCTCAATAGGCTTCTTCATAGGATCACCTGATGATATGCCCGCCCAAGCTAGTAAAAATACTCCCTGGATAACGCGATCAGCAGAGCTCCTTTGCGCTTGAACATCTCGATTCTCCTTTTTTGGGCTTGTAAAGAGATGGCTGATGCTACCTACTTCTGCGACGGGCTGTGTATCGGGTTCCTGCATCAAAATCGTTCCGAGTTACACCTCCTTTAAGAATCGGTTGAAAGTCAAACGTCAAAAGATCTAAACCTTGGCGTCTTTGCATCCCTGCGCCCTTGCGTTGAGATCTTCGCCCGTCTCAGATGGGGAGCCTCAAAACGCCCCAAGCTGACATGGCGTGATCTTGATCTTCATTCGATCCGCCAGGTAGCCGACCTGCATCTTGGGAACCTCGAACTGCGCCGCGATCTCCCACAGCCGCGCGCAGGCGAGATGGCCGTCCTCATCCACGGCGACGCGGAGCGCGGTCTTGAGGCCCTCCGGCGCGGAGCGGGCGGCGAGGTCGGTCAGCTCCCAGCCCTTCTGTCCACCGGGATAGCCGAAGAGGCCGAGTTGGCAGCGCGTGAGGTGAATCTCCAGCGCGTCCGCGTGCTGCCCAACGACCAGCGGCGCGATCTCCAGTTCGCGGGCGATGACGAAGGCCTGCGCACAGGGGAGCTTCCCCTTGATGAGCCGCTCGTGAATCGCCGCGGCGACCTGATCATCTATGGTGAAATCTACGGGGCGTTGCTTCGTACTCAATGTCATTGGGTCACCTCCACGGGGTTACACTATATTAGGGTATACTGATCTGTCAAAAGAGCAAGTGATGGTGTGCGTTTCACACTCCGAGTAGCAAACCCGTCACAAATGACAAAACTGTTGTATGATAATAGAAACCTATGGTTTGAGGCACTCGTCTGAAGAAAGACTACCGAA